>VFKT01000105.1 GCA_009885395.1 Deltaproteobacteria bacterium
ATGATCGATGTCGAGCGCAATCGTTGGCTCGTTGCCATCGTCGGGTCCGTCGGCAACCATGACGTGCATCCAATCGGCCCGGTGGATGCGGGTATCAACATGGGCTGGATGCTCTTCCTTGAGATTCCAGGCGAGATAGAACGCCTGCACGTCCGGCGGCTCGCTAAAGGCGCTCCAGCGACCACGCGCCGCGTCGAAGGTGCGCAGTCGCAATCGCGTCAGCACGTTGGCGCCGAGTTGGGGCCGCGGTTGGGCGCCGATGAGCTGCACCGAGAAGCTCTCGTCCAGCTTTAAAAATTCGAACCAGCCGGTGGCCTTGGCCGTGGTGAATCCAACGGTGACCCATTCGCAATTATTGATGCAACTGGAAAGGAAGGTGTTCAGCAGCGGGGAACCGGGCGGTTGCGGTGATAAGGATTTGAAATGTTGTTGCTGCACCTGGAGTTCGACCAGGGCCTTTGCGGGCGCGCATTCTCCCTTGAGTTGATCGAGGTCGTTTCCCTTCAGGGCGAACGACAGAATTCGTGGCACGCCGCCGGTCTGGCAACCACAAAACGAATGGGCCTGCTCTGCCAGCGCCGGAGCCAGCAGCAGCAGCACGAGGGCGAAGGCTCCCGCACGCAAGACTTTCGGTTCAGGAGTTTTTCGCATCGTCGGAACCCTCCTTGCTTGAGCGTGCCGAGGCGGTTTCGATCAGGGCGTCGAGTGCGCCGAGATCGCTGGTTGCGGCCCGATCGAGCAATCGGGCTGCAAAGCTCGAGAAGCCCTGCAGCGAGCTGCCGCGTTCGGCATAAAGTTGACTGGCTCGACGCACGATCTGGGCCGGCCCGGCGCGGAGTTCCTCAAAGGTGAGGGACGGCGCCCCGGAAGCCTGGCTGGAGTCGCTTTGACGGGCAAGTCTGGCCAGACGTGCGCGAGCTTTTTGTGCATTTGAGAGCTGGCCGGCGTCGAGGTGGGCCAAGGCGAGGGCGAGCTCGATATCGTCCTCGAAGGGCGTGTCGCGCAGCGTGCGACTGGCGCTGCGCAGCACGCGCAGGCCCGAGACGAAGTCGCCTTGTGCCTTGGCGGCGTGGGCGCAGGTGAAGGCGGCGGCGAGTCGGAGCGCCGGGTGCCAGCCCCGCCGCGCGAGCAGCTCGAGCCGCACGTTTCGCGTCGGCTGGCGGTTCTCGAGAAGCGCGCCCCAGGCCGCTCCGAGGCTCGCCAGATCGCGGGCCTGCTCGATCCCGGTAGCGCCAGAGTTGGCGAAATGTTCCGAGGCGGCGGCGCCGTCATTGCGGCCAAGCGCCATCCAGCCCCGCGCCAGGCCGAGCAGATGCACCACTTCGCCGCCGGGCGCAGCCTGCTGGGCCTGGGCAAGCACAGCGTCGGCTTCGCTGGGGTGTCCGTCGGTGAAATGAAGTTCGGCGAGAAGCAATGCGGCTTCGATCCCCGCAGACGAGCGAGGGGCCTCGGCGACGACGGCGGCCAGAGCCTCGGCGGCATCGTTCTTTTGTCCGAGGGCGAGCGCGTAACGGGCGCTGCGCATCTGTCCCGACGCCGAGGCCGACGTCGAGGCGCTCACCGGCTCGCCGTGGTTGAGGCCGACGGCGAGCAGGGCGGCCAGGGCGAGACCGCCACGGGTTCGGCGACGCCTGGCCGGAGCCCTGGATGCACTGTCCTCCCATCTCCATCGGCTCGCGGGCTTATGTCTGCAATCATCGGCCATTCGAACATCTCCTTGACGAACGCAGGGCGTATCGTGTCGGGCTCCGCGCAAAGGGTTGGCGGACGCGATCTGGATCGTCGGGGGGACGGTCCTTGCCTGGGTCTCAGCACGTGGCGTGCCGCCGCTAATTGGCCTCTGCGGCGCAGTCCGGACGAGGCTGGTGTTGCACCTGCTTTCGCCCTGCAACATTGAATTGCAGACGCAGTGGCTTGACGTTGCAGGGGCCTCGCATCGCTTCAGGACTCGTGCGCCCGGGCGAGGGTGAAGCCGGGACGAGGGATCGCCGCAGCGCCCGGCCCTCCCCTTCGCTTTGCCTTCAGGGCTTACTCCCGCCGCTGATCGTCCTCGGCCAGCGGCTCTGGTTTGGGGAGCCTGTCCGATTGGGGGGCGGCCGGGTTTCCCGTGCATCTGGTCCTTTGGTTGCGAGATTGAACCTGCGGCAGACGTTGATGCCAGCGCCGGCGTTGCAGGTCGCGGGGATCGCCGGTCGTGGTGTCGGCAGATCGGGCCGCCGGGGGCTGGCGCTGTCCCGTGCTTGGTCAGCCTCTGGTCAGACGCTGGGCCACCGCTGGTCAGCCTGCCTTGCCTCGGCTAGCAGGAAGGCGTGTCGGTCGCGGTCGTCATTCCCGCCCGCCTCGGCTCAACCCGCCTGCCGCGCAAGGCTCTCGCAGACATCGCTGGCGAGCCCATGGTGGTGCATGTTTGGCGCCGCGCCAAGCAGGCGCGCGGCATTGCTGAAGTCGTGGTTGCGACCGATTCCGAGGAGATCGCGGCGGTAGTTCGTGCGGCGGGGGGAGAGGCCCTTCTGACCCGGGCCGACCATCCGTCTGGGACCGATCGGGTCGCGGAAGTCGCGCGCCAGCTCGACCACGGCAGCATCGTGAATGTCCAGGGGGATCTGCCCCTGCTCGATTCCACCTATATAGAGGTGCTGGCCCAGGCGCTGCAGACCAGCGGCGCGCCGATGGCGACGTTGGCGACGCCCCTGGCGCCGGAGGAGGCCGGGCGAGCGCAGGTGGTGAAGGTGGTCCGCAATCTGGCGGGAGACGCGCTCTATTTCTCGAGATCTCCCCTTCCCTACGGCGGCGGCCCGGGCCTGCGACATATCGGGATGTACGCCTACCAGCGCGAGTTTCTGCTCAAGCTGGCCGCACTCGGCCCGACGCCGCTCGAGCAGGCCGAGAAGCTGGAACAATTGCGGGTTCTGGAGCATGGTTTCCGCCTGCAGGTGGCGCTCGTCGAGGCGGATGGCGACATGGTCGAGGTCGATACGCTAGAAGACCTGAAACGCGCGCGGGGAATTCTCGCGCGGCGAGGGGCGGGGGCGAAATGAGTCAGCGCAACAGCCGGCGAGAGAAGACGAAGTTCATCTTCATCACGGGTGGCGTGGTGTCGTCGCTGGGCAAGGGCCTGGCGTCGGCGTCAATCGGTGCCTTGCTCGAGGCGCGTGGCTTGCGCGTCACCGTGATCAAGATGGACCCCTACATCAACGTCGACCCGGGGACGATGAGCCCGTTTCAACACGGCGAAGTCTTTGTCACCGACGACGGCGCAGAGACCGATCTCGACCTTGGACACTACGAGCGTTTTTTGTCGACGCGCATGGGCAAGAAGAACAACTTCACCACCGGGCGCGTCTATGATTCCGTCATCCAGAAGGAACGGCGCGGCGAGTATCTCGGGGCCACCGTGCAGGTGATTCCGCATATCACCGACGAGATCAAGACCCGTTTGCTGGAGGGCGCGAGCGGCTACGATGTCGCGATCTGCGAGATCGGCGGCACCGTCGGCGATATCGAGAGCCTGCCCTTCCTCGAAGCGATCCGGCAGTTCCGTTGGGATCGCGGTCGGGAACAGGTGCTTTACGTGCATCTCACATTGGTACCCTATATCGCCGCTGCCGGCGAGATGAAAACCAAGCCCACCCAGCATAGCGTCAAGGAACTAACGGGCCTGGGCATCACGCCGGACGTCCTGTTGTGCCGGGCGCAGCGCGATCTCGACGCCAAGCTCAAGGGCAAGATTGCACTTTTCTGCAACGTCGAGGAAAACTCCGTCATCTCGGCCGTGGATGTCGATACAATTTATGAAGTGCCGCTTCGTCTACATGAAGAGGGCCTCGACGAACGGATCTGCGAGAAGCTCAATATCTGGACCGCCGCACCGGTGCTCAAACCCTGGCGCAAATTGGTTGCGACCATTCGCGAGGCTTCGACGATCGTGCGGATTGCGATGGTCGGCAAATACGTCGATCTGGCGGATTCCTACAAAAGTCTGAACGAAGCTCTCGCCCACGGTGGCATCGCCAACGAATGTCGGGTTGAGATCGTGCATGTCGATTCGGAACGGGTCGAGAGCGAAGGCATCGTCGAAGAGATCCGAACGGCCGATGGGGTCCTGGTGCCGATGGGGTTTGGGCCGCGCGGCACCGAAGGCAAGATCGCAACCGTGCGCTACGCACGCGAGACGGGCGTACCCTATCTCGGCATCTGCTTCGGTATGCAGATGGCGGTGATCGAATTTGCGCGCAATGTCTGTGGCCTCGAGCGGGCGAATTCGCTGGAAGTCGATCCGGAGACGCCGCATCCGGTCGTCCATCTCATGGCCGAGCAGGCCGGTGTGGCCAACAAGGGCGGCACCATGCGGCTCGGGGCGTTCCCCTGCCAGCTTCAGCTGGGATCGCTGGCCGCCCGGCTCTACGGTACCCGCAAAATTTCAGAGCGCCATCGGCATCGCTACGAATTCAACAACGACTACCGCGAAATCCTGACGAAGCACGGACTTCTGCTCTCGGGGCTCTCGCCCGATGGCCTGCTGGTCGAGGCGGTCGAAATCCCGACCCATCCCTGGTTCTTCGCGGTGCAATTCCATCCCGAGTTCAAATCGCGGCCGCTCGATCCGCATCCGCTTTTCAAAGGCTATATCCGGGCCGCGATCGACCGACGCCAGCGCGCGCCCGGCCACCAGCCCTTCCTGCTGACCTCGGCGGGCTGAACGCCGATGTCCGGAGCCCTGGTTCAGGCCGGAGATGTTCGGATCGGGGGCGGGGCAAAGCTCGCCCTGATCGCCGGCCCGTGTGTGATCGAGAGTCGTGAGTCGGCGTTGCGCCATGCCGAAGCGCTGGCCCTGATCGCCCGACGGGTTGGAGTCGGGCTGATCTACAAATCATCGTTCGACAAGGCCAACCGCACCTCGGTGCACTCGTTCCGGGGGTTTGGGCTTGAAGAGGGTTTGCGGGTTCTCGACGATGTTCGGGTGGCCACCGGATTGCCGCTGCTCACGGATGTGCATGCGATCGAGCAGGTGGCTGCCGTTGCCGAGGTGGTCGATGTGCTGCAGACGCCGGCATTTCTCTGTCGTCAAACCGATTTCATACAGGCGGTCGCAGCCACCGGGCGTGTAGTCAATTTGAAAAAGGGCCAGTTTCTCTCGCCCTGGGAAATGGCCCACGTCGTCGCGAAGGCCCGGGAGACCGGCAATCAGCGCATCCTTGTCACCGAACGCGGGGCGAGCTTCGGCTATCAGAACCTGGTGTCCGATATGCGTTCTCTGGTGGTGCTGGCCGAGACCGGCTGTCCGGTGGTCTTTGATGCCACCCACTCGGTGCAGTTGCCGGGGGGGGCGGGCTCGGCCTCGGGAGGGCAGCGGGAGTTTGTGCCTGCGCTGGCTCGCGCTGCGGTCGCCGTTGGGATTGACGCTCTTTTTCTCGAGGTGCACGAGGATCCTGCGCGGTCGCTCTCGGATGCCGCCACCTCATGGCCGCTCGACCAGCTCGAGCCGCTGCTGCGTCGGGTGGTCGCCATCGACGAGGCGCGGCGGTGAATCGCCGTCCTTCGCGAGCCCGGCGCGGGCCGGAATCCGATATCGACGTTGCGCAACGCGTGATCGGAATCGAGGCCAGTGCCTTGACCGTGCTCGCGGCGCGGCTTGGTGACGAATTCCCGAAGGCTGTTGAATTGGTGGTGCGTTGCCGCGGCAAGGTGGTGGTTGCCGGGCTTGGTAAATCTGGATTGATCTGCCGCAAGCTTGCCGCAACTTTGGCCTCGACCGGAACCCCGGCGCTGTTTCTGCATGCCGCCGAGGGTTTGCACGGTGATATTGGATTGCTGGCCCGCGGCGACGTCCTGGTGGCGCTCTCGAACAGCGGCACCACCGGCGAGCTGCTCGCTTTGCTGGCTCCGGCGCGTCGCCTCGACCTGCCGGTGATTGCCATCACCGGCGACCTCACGTCGCCGCTCGCGCGCGAGGCAGATGTAGCACTTGATGCCGGCGTTGCGGAAGAAGCCTGCCCGATGGGATTGACGCCGACCGCCAGCACCACTGCGGCGATGGCGCTGGGCGATGCATTGGCGATTGCCGTGCTGGAACGACGCGGTTTCCGCGCGGAAGATTTCGGCCAATTGCATCCGGGCGGCGCACTGGGCCGTCGGTTGCGGCCGATCGAGGAATTGATGCGCGTCGGCGAGGCGGTGCCGTGTGTCTTTTCCGAGGCGACCATGGCCGAGGCGATCGCCCAGATGAGTGGCAAGCAACTCGGCGTGACGGCGGTCGTCGATGATCGCGGCGCGCTGGTCGGCGTGGTGACCGACGGTGATCTGCGCCGCGCCATGCAGGCGCGCGGCGATATCCGCGATCTTCCCGTCACCGCGTTGATGACGGCCGCGCCGAAGACGATTGCGGCGCATGCGCCGGCCGAGCAGGCGCTGGCACGAATGGAAGAGTTTTCGATCACCGTTCTTTTCGTGGTTGAGACAGACGACCGTTTGCGCGGCGTCATCCATCTGCACGATCTGCTGCGCGCAGGCGTGGTTTAGGGCCGGGCGGCGATGCAGCCGCGCAGGACGATGGAGCGAATGCGAGAGCGGAAGCGGCGTCGTCGCGACCGCAGGGACCGGCTGCTGGCGGCGGGAATTCGTGGTCTGCGGCGATTCGCACGAGCGTTGGGGCCGAGGGTGACGATCACCCTCTCGGCGGCGGCGGCGCGATTGGTCGGCCGCATCCTGCCCGGGCCCCGCAAGCTCGCGTTGATGCAGCTTGGGTGGGCTTTGCCTGAGCTTGACGATCAGCAGCGGGCACGAGTGGTTGATCGTATGTTTGACGGGCTTGGTCGCTCGCTCGGCGAGATGCTCGTGCTCGATCTCATCTCGGCCGAGCTTGATCGCTGGGTTCGGATCGAAGGCGCGGAACTCCTCGATTCCGCGCTGGCCGGGGGCCGGGGTGCGGTCTCGATTTCGGGCCATATCGGGAACTGGGAGATCATGGCGGCAACGCTCGCCTTGCGCGGCTATCCCCTGACGGTGGTGGCAACCGAGGTGAAGGGCCGACGGCTCAACCAGGAAAACGTCGCCCTGCGCGCCTCGGTCGGGGTTGAGACGATCCTGCGTTCGGCGCCTGGTAGCGCGCGCGATCTGCTGCGGACGCTGCGTCGCGGTGGCCTGCTCGGCCTGCTGATTGACCAGGATACGCGCGTGCAATCGGTAACGGTTCCCTTTTTTGGCCGACCGGCGCGCACGCCGGTCGGGGCGGCGGCACTGGCGCTTCGCACGGACGCGCCGGTGGTCGGGATCTTCATCCACCGCGAGGCCGATGGCCGGCATTTGATTAAAATTCTTGACCCGCAGCTACCACCGCGTCCGTTGCGGGATGGTGCGGCCCGGCCGGGCGCAGCGACGGATGATGCAGACGGCGACGACAGGGGCCCCTTACGCGCCAGTAGTCAGCGTGAAATCTGGCAGGTGGAAGCGACGGCGGTAATGACCCGACTCATTGAGCGACAAATTCGCAACCATCCAGAGAGCTGGGTCTGGTGGCATCGGCGCTGGGGTTTGGACGATGCGGTACCCATCGCCGCCCCGCCGGATTTGCGGCCATGAGTCGCTCGCGCTGGCGAGTCGTCCTGCTCTCATCGGCGCTGCTCGGGATCGGCGCGTTGGCGTTTGCGGTCGGGCGAATTTTGGTCGCGCAGAGGACCGGCGTCTCCCCCGATGTGGCGCGCAGCTTCGTTCCCGAGGTGGACCAGCGGATCGAGGGCTTCCACCGGGTCAGCGTGCGCGCCGGGGGGCGCAGCTTCGAGCTTTCAGCGGACGAGGCGCGCTACGATCAGGGCTCCGGACGCGTCGAGGTTTCGGCGCCCCGGGTTGTGTTCTACGACGAGGAGGTGGGGGAGATCCGGCTGACGGGCCGCTCGGGCGAGATCCTGCTCGATGGCGAAGAAATTGAGCGGCTCGACCTCAAGGGCGACGTCGAGCTTTCGTTTCGGGAGCTCGAGCTGCAGGTGCCGGCTGCGCTTTTCGTCCGGGCGACCGATACCATCGTGGCGCCGGGCGGGGTAAAGATCAAAGGCAAAGAGATGGAACTGACCGGAGATTCGCTGGTGGTGAACGTGGTGACCCACCGCGTGCATATTGTCGGCAATGTCCGGACCAAGCTGCAGCGAGCCGGGGCCCTGATGGGCGGGCAGGAGCCCGCCGTCCTGGCCTCGCCTGCTGCGCCGGTCGTGCAGGAGAGTGCCGCAGAGCGGCCAGTGCGCTCGCAGCCTGCGGCTGACGGCGAGAGCGGAGATGAACGGGACGTCGTCACCAGCGATTCCGGCCAGGGCCACCTCCCTGCACCAGGGGCCTCATATGGGCCGTGACGCGGGCGGTCGGCGGCGGGTTCAAATCGCATTCTTGGCGCTGACGGCAGGGTTGGCGTTCAGCCCTGTGGAAGCCGCTTCGCCCGGCGGGACAAACCTGACGCCACTGGCTGCGGCACGCCCCATCCCGCAGCCGAGCGGCGCGTCAGGGCGTGTCTCGACGGGATCGCCAACGCCAACGTCAATGCCCGCGCCGACGGCCTTCCCGGGGTTTGGCGGCCTCACGCTCGGTGGCGACCAACCCATCGAAATCGCCGCAGGAGAACTCGACCTCGAACACAGCAAGGGTCGGGTGGTCTATCGGGGTGGGGTGGATGTCCGGCAGGGGGACCTCCATCTGGTTTGCGACCAATTGACGATCACCTATCAAGGGGGCGATGCAGGGGGTGCAACAGAACTCGAGGAAGTCGTGGCGCACGGCCATGTACGGGTGGAGCAGGGGGCGCGCAGTGCCGTCGCGGATCTCGCGATTTTTGATTCAGTCGAGCGGAAAATCTCATTGCTCGGTGCGGCCGAGGTGCGCGACGGGCCGAATATTGTGCGCGGCGATCGGGTCACGATCTTCGTCGACGAGGGCCGCAGTGTCGTCGAAGCCGCTCGGGATCAAAGGGTGACGGCCGTGCTGCATCCGGGATCGACTCGCAGCGGGAGCGGTCTGGAGGAGAAGCCTTTGCCCGCGACCGGGGGGGCGGGCGTGGCGGTCCGCGACGTGGTCGGTGTGCTGCCATGAGGGCTCCTTCCAGACGGGCGTCGGGGCCGCTGCGGGCGCTCGCGATCAATCATAGCTTCGGTAACCGCCGGGTGCTCGATTCGGTCTCGATCGAGGTCCATCCAGGCGAGGTGGTGGGGTTGCTCGGGCCCAACGGGGCGGGCAAGACGACCACCTTCTACTGCGTGGTCGGGTTGGTTCGACCCGAGGGGAGGCAGGTTCTGCTCGGCGACGAAGACATCACCGGGCTGCCGATGTTCCAGCGGGCGCGGCGCGGGATCTCCTACCTGCCGCAAGAGCCTTCCATCTTCCGCGGCCTGACCGTCGAGGATAATGTCCGGAGCGTTCTTGAAACGCTGCCGCTTGCCCGCGAGGTCCGGGAGGCACGACTTCGGACCTTGCTTGAAGAGCTGTCGATCTCCCACCTGGCGGGTTCGCGGGCCAGCGCCCTCTCGGGCGGCGAAAGGCGCCGGCTCGAGATCACGCGAGCGCTTGTGCTCTCGCCATCGTATATCCTCCTCGACGAGCCCTTTGCCGGAATTGACCCGATCGCGGTAATCGATATTCAAGGCATCGTCGCGCAGCTTCGGGAGAGAGGAATCGGCGTGCTTGTGACCGACCATAACGTCAGAGAGACCCTCGGCATCTGCGATCGGGCCTATATCCTCAGCGAGGGCGTGATTCTCGAGGAAGGTTCGCCCGAAGCCATTGCAGCAAGTCCGCAGGCGCGCGAGATTTATCTCGGCGAACGTTTTACGCTCGGGTAGACAATCCAGAATGGCTTTCGAACACCGCATTGGTCTGCAGCAGAAGCTCAAGCAGACCCTCGTCATCACGCCGCAACTCAAGGCGGCGATCAAGATCCTGCAGCTCTCGCGCACCGATCTCGACCTGCTCGTGACCGAGGAGTTCGAGCAGAACCCGGCACTCGAAGAACTCGGGCCTGGAGAGGAGGACATCGAGATCGAGTCTGATACTCCCGGCGACGATCGCATGCCTGATCTGATCGACCCCACCCAGGAGGAGTCGCGCGCCCCAGCCGAGGGGGAATTGGCCGAGATCACGGCAGATGAGTCGCGTATCGGCGAGATCGACTGGGCCGAGTACCTCGCCAACTACGCCACCAACGAGACCCACGGTTCGCTTACGGCCGGGGCCGGAACCGGTGCCGATTACGACGAAGACAGCCGGCCCACCGTCGAGAACACACTCGCGCGCGCGTTTTCTCTGGGCGACCATCTCTTCTGGCAGCTTCGCATGGGAGGCTTCGAGCCCGACGAGGTCGCGGTTGGCGATGTTCTGATCGGCAATGTTGACGAGAATGGCTACCTGCGGATTTCGGTCGAGGAGGTGGCGACCGAGGCCGGGGTCGACCCTGAAATCGTCGAACGCACGCTCGCCCGGATGCAGCGTTTCGATCCGCCCGGGGTGTTCGCCCGCGGCGTGGCCGAATGCCTGCTGATCCAACTCCGGCAGCTCGAGGGAATCGATCCGGTGCTGCTTGAGCGCGCCATCAAGATCGCGGGCAGCCATCTCGATCTGGTCGAATCGCGTCGTTTCGAGAAGCTCTCGAAAGAAACCGGGTTCAGCAAGCGCGAGATCGGCCAGGCGGTCGATCTGATCTCATCGCTTGAGCCAAAGCCGGGTCGAAGCTGGGTCACCGAGGATCCGCGCTACGTCATGCCGGACGTCTTCGTCTACAAGATGGATGGCGTGTGGGCTGTTTCGCTGAATGACGATGGTATGCCGCGACTGCGGGTCTCGGATGCCTACCGGCGATTATTGACCAGCGAGGGCGGGCAGGAAGAGGCCAAGGCCTATATCCGCGACAAGCTCGCTTCGGCGCATTGGCTGATCCGCAGCATCCACCAGCGCCAAAGCACATTGATGAAGGTGACCAACTCGATCGTCCGTTTTCAGGAAGAATTTTTCGAGCATGGGGTGAAGGCGCTGCGGCCGCTGATTCTGAAAGACGTCGCCAACGATATCGGGATGCACGAATCGACTGTCAGTCGGGCGACGGCCAATAAATGGGTCCATACCCCACAGGGCACACTGGAACTCAAATACTTTTTCACAACCAGTATCCGTTCGGCCGATGGTGAAGGGGTGTCGGCCGAGTCCGTGAAGGATAAAATCCGGCATATGATATCCGACGAGGATACCCGCCGCCCCTTCAGCGATCAGCATATCGCCGAGAGCTTGTCGAATGATGGTATTGAAATCGCTCGGCGAACCGTGGCGAAGTACCGGGAAACAATGGGAATTCTCCCCTCTTCCAGAAGGAAGCATATCGCATGAACAATCAGGATCTACAGATTGACTTCACCTTTCGACACATCACGGCCAGCGATGCCGTGCGCGACCATCTGCGCAAGAAGCTTGATCAGGTGCTGCCACATTTTGCCAGCGTCTCCTCGGTGCACGTGGTGCTGAGCGCAAGCACGCACCACCACCAGCAGGAGGCCGAGATCGTCGTGCACACCTCGACCGGCTCGCTGACGGCGCGTGCCGAGACGCACGATCTCTATCAGGCGATTGACCAGGCGGTGGCTCGACTCGATGCACAGGGCCGGCGCAACAAGGGACGTGCGATCGATGGCCATCGCCAAGTATCGCCGCGCCGCGAGGGTATCGAGGCAGATCAGGAATGATGATTGCCGAAATTCTCTCTCCCACCCGGGTACAGGCCGAGTTGAAAGGCCGGACCAAGGCCGAGATCGTGGTCGAGCTCGGGCATCTTTTGGCCGATCCGAAAGCAGGACGCTCGGCCGAGCAGGTGGCGGCTGTGCTGCGCGAACGCGAGCGCATCAGCAGCACCGCGATCGGGGGCGGCATCGCCATTCCGCACGGTCGGATGACGCAGGCGTCTGCGATCACACTGGCCTTTGCGCGCAGCGCAGCGGGGGTCGATTTCGAATCGGTCGATGCCCAGCCGACCCATCTTTTCTTTGCCTTGCTGGCCCCAGACGATGCCGCAGCCCAGCATCTGAAGGCCTTGGCGCGAATCTCGCGGATTCTTAAAAATGACGAGCTGCGGGAGCGATTGAAGCAGCTTTCGACGGCGGAGGGTCTGCTCGCGGCGATTCTTGAAGAGGACGCCCGCGTCTGAGCCGCTCGCTTCGGGCACAGACGTGAGATCCTGACGAGCGCCATGGAAGCGAAGCCGGCAACACTACGAAGCCCGCTCCTCGTACGCGAATTGAGCCGCATGCGGGGTGGCTTGCGACTGAGGCTGGTGGCCGGGAGCAGCGGGCTTGGGCGGGAGATTCTTGCGCCCCGGATCCAGAAACCGGCTCTCGCGTTGGCGGGGTATCTCGATCAGCTCCATCCTGGCCGGGTGCAGGTGCTGGGCAACTCGGAAGTCGGTTATCTCCGCCGCCTGCCGCTTGACGCACTCCGAAAGACCTCCCGCTCGATCTGCGAGGCCCCCGTGGCCTGCCTCGTGGTGGCGGGTGGCAACACCGTTCCGGTGGTGCTGCGCCAGGCCTGCTCGAGCGGCAAGATTCCGCTCTTCTTGAGCGAACAGCGCACCGCGGCCGTGATCCGTGCCGTGAACCGCTGGCTAGAAGAGCGCTTTGCGCCAGAGACCACCGTGCACGGCGTGTTGCTGCGGGTCTTCGACCACGGCGTGCTCTTGATCGGGCGCAGCGGCACGGGGAAAAGTGAAACCGCGCTTGCGCTGCTCAACCGGGGCCATGTGCTCGTCGCCGATGATGTGGTTCGGGTGCGGGAATCGCCGCCAGGCACCTTGCGTGGGCGCTGTCCGGAAGGACTCGGTCCTCATATCGAGATCCGGGGCCTGGGCGTGCTTGATGTGGCCGAGCTTTTCGGCCGTCTGTCGACCGTCGAAGAAACAGTCGTGGACCTGGCCATCGAGTTGATCGAGGAAGGTCGCCAGGTCGAACTCGACCGGCTCGGGATCGACGAACACCGCTTGACGATGCTCGGCGTCGAGGTGCCATATGTGCAGCTCCAGTTGCGGCCGGGCCGCGATCTGGCCACTTTGGTCGAGGTGGCGACCCGCAATCAACTTCTCAAGGCGCGTGGCATCCACGGGGCGCGGCGCTTCGTCGCGGCCTCGGATCGCAACCTGCGACGAACGGCAGAAAGAGGCGCATCATGAGCTTCCGGGAACTTCGCGTTGTGGTCGTGACCGGGCTCTCGGGTTCGGGCAAGAGCACGGCCATTCACGCGCTCGAAGATCTTGGCTGGTACTGCATCGACAATCTGCCGCCGGCCCTTCTGCCGCGCTTTTTTGAACTTTGTGAGGGTACAGCCGAAACCTCACGCGTGGCTTTGGGGATCGACTCACGCGTACGGGAATCGCTCGAAGCCCTGCCCGGGCTGCTCGATGAATTGCGTGCACGCGGACACAGCGTCGAGGTGATCTTCATCGACGCTGGCGACGAGGTGCTGGTGCGGCGTTTCGGCGAGACCCGCCGTCCGCATCCCCTGGCGCCGGAGGGCGACGTCGCTGCAGGGATTGCCCGCGAGCGTGAGCGGCTGGCCCCCCTGCGCCAGTATGCCGACCGGGTCCTCGATACCAGCGCGCTCACCAGCCACGAGTTGCGGCGCACGATTCGGGACGCATTTCAGCGCGACGCTGGCAGCCCGGGCTTCGAGGCGGCAATCGTGTCGTTCGGCTTCAAGCACGGACTGCCTTCGGATGCCGACGTGCTTTGGGACGCGCGTTTCCTGCCCAATCCCTTCTATGTGCCGGAACTGCGCAACCGGACCGGACTCGACGCCGAGGTTTCCGATTTTGTCCTGGCGCAGCCCGAAGCCGGACGTTTCCTCGACCTGGCGGCAGAGTTTCTCCGCTTCGCCATCCCGCTCTACGAGCGCGAAGGCAAGACCTTCGTGACGGTGGCAATCGGTTGCACCGGGGGGCGGCATCGCTCGGTGGTGCTGGCCGAGAGGCTGGCCCGCATGGTAGACGTTCCCGGGGTGCGGGCGAGGGTTCGACACAGGGACGTCGAGCGATGAGTGGAGCGGCAGCAAGTATGGCTCCCCTGCGCGAAGGCGTGCCCGAGGTGGGGGTGGTGGTTGTGGGCCACGGCGGTTTTGCGGCCGAAATGGTTCAGACCCTGCTCACCGTTGTCGGCGGGCTCAACGGCGTCGAAGGCGTGGCTTGCCGACTCGATGCGCCCCGCGAGGCGATTTGCGCGGCGGTCTGCCAGGCGCTTGATCAGGTGGATCGTGGCGCCGGGGCGATCATCTTCACCGATATGCTCGGCGATACCGCCAGCAACGTAAGCCTCGAAGTGGCTCGCAATCGGCCCGATGTCGAGGTCGTCTGCGGCGTCAATATGCCCATGCTGATGAAGCTCGCGACCGCCCGCCGGGGCAGCAGTGCCAGCGAACTGGCCGGCTTCATTCGCCGCTATGGGCAGGAGCATATCTGCTGGCCGACCGGCGACGGTTGCGCATGAACGTGCATCGCGACTTCGAGATCTTGAACAAACTTGGTCTGCACGCGCGTGCTGCCGCGCAATTGGTTCAGCTTACCGCGGGGTTCGAGTCGGATCTGACGATCTCGCGCGAGGGCCAGACCGTGAACGGCAAGAGTATCATGGGATTGATGATGCTCGCCGCCGCCTGCGGCACCAGTATCGAGGTCGAGGCCAGCGGCACCGATGCGGAAGCTCTGGTCGCCGCGATCGCCGGTCTGATCGCGGCCCGCTTCAACGAGGATTAACGGCGGCGCCCTGGTCCGGCTTGAGCGGACTTACGCCGACATGAAGCGGGTGAGGATCGCGTCGGTGACCAGCCCGGCCCGCCTTATCAAGCAACAGCTGTTGTTGGCGATGGTTTGGTAGTCCGTTTGCCCAGCCTGGCGATAAGAACCAGGATACGAGAACGGATGGAAGCAAAAGTCCGAGCGTACGTTGAAGGTCTGCTCGCCCGCGGTCGCCGCACGTTCACGCGTGAGGATGCGGAGGTGGCCGAGCGGCTCGACTCCAGGCCGTTGACGAGATGGAAGAACGGCGCCCTCTTCGACGCGGCGATTTCGCAGGCCCAGGGCACGAGTGTCCCGATATCTGGGCGGATCCGGGTAATTTCGGGCAGAAATCAGCCCCGTGCTGCGAACAGGGCTTGCGGACCCCTCCGTCCCCGTGAAACGGTTGGCTTGCCTGTGAAACGAAGCCTCAGCCGGGCCTGCGCTCGTGCGGCTCCAAATTTTTAAGGAGAAAGCTGAAATGAAGCGAGTTGGAGTCTTGTTGTTGCTGACAGTCGCGCTGGCCGGCACCCCCACTCTGGGGAACGCGGCTCTGACCCTGGCACAGGTTTGCGAGTCGGCCGCCGAGAAGGCGTCTGCGGGCTATGCGAAATGCCGGCTCGATACCGAGGCGAAGGCAGCGCTGGGCATCTTTGTCGGTCAAGGCCTCATCGCGGCGTTTGAGAAATGCTCCGTGAAGTTCAGCGATGCTTTTTCCAAGGCGGTGGCGAGATACGGCGCGGGGAATTGTCCAACAACGCCGGCAAGAGATTTCAGACAGTACTTGACACAATGTTCGGACGATGTGGCGACCGCTGCTGCCGGGGGAGGATTGCCCGATTGCGTGGGCGACCTCGATGCCTGCACCACCGACCTGGGTAGCGCGCAAGCAGATCTCGCCGCGGCGCAAGCTCAGCTGGTGGCGTGGGCGGCGTCTCTCCCTCACGCCGACAACGCGGACGGGACGATCACGGATTGGAGTACGGGGCTGATGTGGGAGAAGCATTCCGACGACGAGAGCATCCACGACTGGCAGAATAGCTACACATGGGGGGACGCGACAGCCGTCAAGGTCGCGGCACTAAACTCGGCTAGCTACGCCGGTCATAATGACTGGCGGCTTCCCACGAAAGAGGAGTTGGAGTCGATTATTAATTCTAACTACTACTTCCCAGCCGTTTCGCCGGTCTTCAACACGGGCTGCGGAGTGGGTTGCACGGTGACGACGTGCAGTTGCACCCGCGTGTCGAATTATTGGTCGTCGTCTACCTGGGCGGACAATTCCGCCCTCGCGTGGGCCGTGGATTTCTACGGCGGCACCACCCTCCCGGGCTATAAGACGATCCCAAGCTATGTTCGGGCCGTCCGCGATGGCTCCTGAAGGCTTGATCATTCGACTTTGCTCGCACCATCGGCGAGTCTGCCGAGACTCAGGCGGCCGCGCGAGACGGGGCGCGGCGAGTCCTTACGATTGGAAGCGGGCGAAGATCGCGTCGGCAACCATCAGTCCACGCCTTGTCAAGCACCAGCCATCGTTGGTGGTTTCGAGCAGGCCGGTTTCGAGCAGATCCACCAGCAGCGGGAATACGGCCTCGGGCTCTTCGCCAAAGCGACTCAGGAAGGTCGAGCGCGCGAGACCGCTGGTCTGGCGAAGGCCGAGCCAACAGGTTTCGCCCATGGCCTGCTCGCGCGACAGAGTCTCGACCTCGGCGCTGTCGACCGCATGCCCTTGTCCAGCCACGGCTTCGATCCAGCGGCGCGGGTCGTTCAGGTCGCGCCACCGCTTGCCAAAGGAGGGTCCCGGCGTCGGGTTGTTTGCGGGAGCGGGCGAGGTTGGCTGATCCGCGGCGGCAACCTGATGTCGGGCGCTCATGCTTGTCTCGTCCTTTGAAGCGCTGGGCCAGGCAGGCGCGAACGACCAGGCTCCGGCGCCAAGTCCCAGATACGGCGTGCCGCGCCAGTAGGCGAGATTGTGGCGCGACGCGTAGCCGGCCCGCGCATGGTTCGAGACTTCGTAGGCCGGATAGCCGTGTTCGCCGAGATGGTCGCGCACGGTTTCGAAAAGATCGGCCTCGACCTCCTCGTCGATCCGTTGCACCCGTCCCGCGGCCAGATCGCGGGTGAGCGGCGTACCCTGTTCGTAGGTGAGCGAATAGGCCGAGATGTGTTCGGGCTCGAAGCTGAGTGCGGTATCGAGATCCTTCAGCAAGGCCGCGCGGTCCTGGCCGGGTACGGCATGGATCAAGTCGAGCGAAAGATTGTCGAAGCCGGCTTGACGGGCGGCGCGCAGCGCGACTTTTGCCGCTTCGGCATCGTGGGCCCGTCCCAGCCAGGCCAGCCGTCCGTCGTCGAACGATTGCACGCCGACCGAGAGCCGGTTGACGCCGGCCTGACGAAAACCCGCCAGCCGTTGGCGGTCGACCGTGCCGGGGTTGGCTTCGAGCGTGATTTCGGCGTCGGCGAGAAGACTGGTGCGCGCCGCAATACCATCGATCAGGCGAGCGATGGTGGCGGGCGCAAACAGCGAGGGTGTTCCGCCGCCAAAATAAATTGTTGCCAAACTGGCCCCATTCCAGGGGGTTGAATCGAGATGGTGGTCAAGTTCCCGCAGCAGGCCGTCGGCATAGGCCTCCTCGGGCCAGGTGCGTGCCGCGAAGGTATTGAAATCGCAATAGGGGCAGCGGGCCAGGCACCAGGGGATGTGGAGATAGAGGTGCATAAAAAACATCAAGGCAAGCGGGCGTGGTCGCACCACTAGCAGTCGGTTCGGAATCAGGCTGCCGGATGCGATGGAGAGTTTCAGAAGCGACCGAAACCATTTGCGGGGACCTGACCCAGGCGACCATTCGGCCCGTGGCGCCCGGCATGGTGCCGCCGTCGGCTTCGCCATGTGCAAAGGGCTGCAGGGGATTCGTGGTTCGCGGCGGCGCGAGCCGGATCGACTGACGACTACCGCCCAAAAATCGGAGTGCGACGGTGAGGCTAGTACTGCCGCAACAACCCGACCACCACGCCGCGGATTTGAAGATCCCGTGCCCGGCAACGGATCGGTTTCATCTCGGCATTGGCCGGCTGCAGGCGAATGCTGTCGCGACCTTCGCGGTAGAAACGTTTGATGGTGGCGGCCCCGTCGAGAACAGCGACGACGGTCTGGCCGTTTTCGCCGGCTTCGCGGTGCGCGACCACGACGATATCGCCGTCGAGGATGCCGTCGTCGCGCATCGATTCGCCTTCGACGCGCAGGGCGTAGGTGCCGCTGCGGCGCACCATGCCTTCGGGGACGGTCACGACTTCGTGTTCGAGGATGCCTTCGAGCGGTTCACCCGCGGCCGCGAGCCCGAGCAGCGGAATCTCGATGGCTTCGTGGCGGGTCGCGACCGGGACGATCTCAAGCGCACGACTCTGTCCCGGCCGGCGTCGGATCAGGCCCTTGGCTTCGAGGTTTTTGAGGTGTTTGTGGACGGTCGCGAGCGAACTCAGACCGAAATGCGTGCCCATTTCTTCGAGGCTCGGGGCAAAGCCGTTTGCACGGATGAAGCTCTCGATGAAATCGAGAAGATGCCGCTGGCGGCGGGTCAGTGTCGGCGGAGAGTCCTGACGAGGCACGGGCGAAGAATAGGCGAAACCAGGTGGACCTGCAAGCTCTCGATCCGGCCAGCGAGAAGCGGCACGGTTCTGAAGCTCGATGGGGCCGTCCTCCGGGGGCGGGGATCGTCTCAACGCTGCCAGCGCGTGACCGCGCGGTTGTGTTCGGCGAGGGTTGCGCTGAAAACGTGCGTGCCGTCATTGCGTGCGACGAAATAAAGCGCGCGTAGTCCGGGCTCGGGCGCGACCGCAGCTTCCAGGGCGCCCAAGCCGGGGTTGGAGATCGGCCCCGGCGGCAGGCCACGAATCGTATAGGTGTTATAGGGCGTCGCACGTTTCAGATCGCGCGACCGGATACGCCCCTCGGCGCGTCCCTCCACCCCATAGAGGACGGTCGGATCGGATTGGAGAGGCATGCCGCGCTTGAGCCGGTTATGAAAGACCGCCGAGATCGTCGGCCTCTCTTCGGCCCGGGCCGCTTCCTCCTCGATGATCGAGGCCAGGGTCACGGCCTCCGCCATTTTGAGCCCGCGTTGGCGCGCTTGCACGGCGGGGCCCTTTTCCCAGACCTCGAAGAAGCGTCGCACCAGGCGCTGCAGCACCTCACGCGGCCTGGGCTCCGCGCCAAGCGCGTAGGTATCCGGGAAAAGATAACCTTCCAGACCCCGCGCCGGGACGCCCAGCGAGGCCGCGAACTCCGCATCCCGCATCAGGGCGAGAATGCCCGCCGCCGGACCGACGCCCGCGGTCTCAAGCAGCCGGGCGATTTCGTCGCCGCGCAAGCCCTCCGGAATCGTCACGAAATCAATCCGTGTCGAGCCGTCCACCAGCAGATCGAGCACGTCGCCCGGCGCCAGACCTCCGGGAAGGCGATGCGTACCGCTCTGAATTCGCCCCGCCAGGCCGCGGCCGCGTGCCAGCAATTCGAACGCACTGGGGGAGCCGATCAAGCCGGCTGCCGACAAGGCGTCTATGGTCCGTTTGAGGGGTGTGCCTTCGGGGACGACGAGGATCGCGAGCCTCTCCCGCAATGCAGCGGGCTGGTGCATCTCGCGGCGCAACCAGAGCGTCATTCCGAGCAGCACGACCAAGCCGGTCGCAAGTCCGGCCGCGAGGGTGGCGCGGAATCGGGTCTGCGATGGCGGCATCTATAACGTCCATGCCCCCGGAACACGCTTTTGGGGCCTTTTTCCGGCACCAAATGAGGACTGCGCCGAGGTTGACATCCAGGGTGGGGACTGACAACAAAACCGGCAAGGGGAACTTGGTCTGCGCGCTGAGAGGAGCATCAGTGCAGTGGCCCACGAGGGGAGAAGTGTAGCCGCTCGGGGATTGCTGCTCATTCTATCGCTTTATGCGATACTGCTACCGCAGTTTGCGGTGGCCGAGGCCACCCTCACTCCGCTCCCCGTCCTAGGGAATACCCTTATCGGTTTGGGTTCAACCCGTACCATCGGCGGCCTTCCCAGCACGGTCATCCCTTGTTCCGTTGCTCCCAACCAGAACCTGATGGTCGAGCATGCGCCTACCTTCGACGAACTGGCCCGCTCGCTGCTGCCCTACGACCCAGTTTCCGCCGCGGCTGCCGTGCCGGGTAACGAGAAGCGCCTCGTGGTCGAATCCGGGGATACTTTCGTCGCCCTGCTGGGCCGTGCCGGGGTCTCCCCCGCCGAGGCGATTCGCTGGCATCGCGAAGCCCGTCCGACGCACGATCTGGCGAAGCTGAAGATCGGTCAGACGCTCACGCTTCATTTCGATACCGCGGGTCGCCAGCTCGAGCAATTGATGTTCGAACTCGACAAGCTCTCGGGCATCCTGGTCGAGCAGCGGGCGACCGAGAGCGGCCGCGGCCGGATCGTGGCCCGGCGGATCGATCTGCCTTCGCGCAACGAGGTCCGAGGCACGGCCGGGACGATCGAGACCACGATGGCGGCCGAGGCCCATTTGGCGGGCGTTCCGCGTAAAATCGTTGCGGAAGTCGCTGCCGCGTTCGGTGGCAAGGTGGAATTTGCCCGCTTGCGGCGTGGCGACAACTTTAGAATTCTCTGGGAAATGCGCACCAGTCTCGACGGATCCTACGCCGAGAGCGGGCGGCTGATCGCTGCCGAGATCGAGAATCAGGGCAAGACCTTTGCCGCCATTCGTCACGAGGACGAGCAGGGCCGGGTGGGCTATTTCGACCTTGAGGGCCGGCCCCTGGGCGGCTCCGGTTTCGCCCAGCCGATCGAACGGGCACGGCTCACCTCGCGCTTCAGCTATTCGCGCTACCATCCTGTGTTGCGTCGCAGTCGGCCGCATTATGGTGTCGATTTGGCTGCACCCACCGGCACGCCGGTGCGGGCGATTGCAGCCGGCGTGGTGAAATCGGCGCGTTGGGATGGCGGACTCGGCCGTGCGATCCGCATTGACCACGGCGGCGGCGAGCGTTTCGCTTCGGTCTACGGCCACCTCTCGGGATTCGCGCGCGATTTGCACCAGGGAGCACGGGTCACGAAAGGCCAGATCATCGGCTTTGTCGGCAGCACGGGTCTTTCCACCGGACCGCATCTGCATCTGGCGATCGTCAAAGGTGGGCGATTCGTCGACCCGCTGGAAACGATGAAAACCCGTATTGCCCTCGATCCCGTTCTCGACGACGAATCGTTCGATAAACGCCGTGATGAACTCAGCGCGCTGCTCGACGGCCTCGATCCCGAGAGCCCGGTTCAGATCGTCTCGCGCACCGGCACCTGAAGGGCCGGGCTTCCCGGCTCGCCTCTCAGAGTGGGTTGAAGACGAGGCCCGTCGGAACCTTCGGGTAGAAGTAGGTGGACTTTTGCGGCATCGTCAGATGCGCCCTGGAAATGTCGAGCACATCGTTGATTTGCGGTGACGGCAGCAGGAAGGCCGTCGCGCCCTTCTCTGATTCCATGATTGTCTCGGTGGCGTCGTGGGTGTAGCGGAAGCCTTCGGGTGGCACGCCCGGCAGCAGGATCTGGTGCAGGAAGGTGACGTCAAGTCGGGCAAGTTCGGGCGCCAGCGTTGCGAGTGCCTCGGCTGCAGCGGGGCCAGGTGAGAGCAGAGCCGGTCGCGCTCCTGGGCGGAGCAGGCCGAGTCGCGGCCCCGGGTGGGCCTCCGCCGGGGCTTCAAGGGCTGCCCAGAGGGCTGTGGCGTCGTCCATTTCTTCGACTCGGCAGACCTCTTTCCAGCGCTTGAGCGGCGCCTCGTGCGCGACCGCGTCGCTGAGGATCCGATGCGTCGGCAGGACGGCCAGGCCCGTATCGCGCGTCGAGGCGAGGTAGGTGAGAACGAAATCAAAGGGCTGTGCCGTTCCGTTCAGGGCGGGATCGGCCGCCCGTCGCTCGTCACGGTACGCAAGCGAGATTTCGTAACGGTGGTGGCCGTCCGCGATGAAGACCTGCTGTTCGGCGACGCGTCGGGCCAGATCACGGGCCAGTTCGCCGGGCCCGATCCGCCAGAGCCGGATCCTGACGTCGGCGTCATCCTGGAAATCGGCGAGTGCTTCGGCTTCGGGGTGGCCGGGGATTTCGGGCAGCCCAAGCGGGGTATCGACCAGGGTGAAGATCGGACTCAGATTGGTCGCACAGGCGCGGATCAGGCGAAGGCGATCTTCCTTGGGGCCCGAGAGCGTTTGCTCATGCGGCAGCACGATACCGGCGGCGAAGGGCTGCAGCTCGAGTCCGGCCAGCAAGCCGAAGCGTTCCGAGCGTCGGCCAGCGATCTTGAACGATTGCGCCACCAGAAAAAAGGCGGCCCCACGGTCGTGTTGCAGCCAGCCGCGCGTCTTCCAATCGTCGAGCAGGCGGGCTGCCTCGCGGTAGGGTTCCGCGCCCTGCGGCAGGATCAGATGGATGGCCCCAGCCGGGTGTCGGGCCGCCAACCGCTCGCGTTGGGCTGGCGAAATCACGTCATAAGGCGGCGCCACCAGATCGGCCAGATTCCCGGCAGCCGCAGAATAACGCAATGCTTCGATAGGTCGGATCAGAGCCAGAACAATCGTCCTCTGGTGGGTTCGCTAGCGAACCAGCGAGGGGTGTTCACCTCGCCCGGAACCGGGGACGTGCGTTTAATTTTTTCGCGGAAGTTTAATTTTCGACGGCTACCGGCGCCCTACCACGCGAGCCCCGGGGCTACCGGGGCTCGCGCTTCTTTGGCGACAACGCTCAGCGGCACATCACGACTGTGCCTCCACTGGCCAGGAGACAACCCGGCGCGGTGGCAAAGGCCGCCTGGGAGCATTGGCCGGGGCCGAAACCGAGCCTTGCGATGAGCGGCAATTGTCCGCTCTCAAGCGGCAGCTCGAGGTTCTTGCCTTTGATTTGCACATCCACGAGACCGGCGGCGCTGCCAGTGCCGAATTTCACTTTCACCTGAAAGATACCGCCGACCCCGGTCTTGCTCGTCCACAGCCAGCCCGCGCCGGCTTGCTTCCACCCCGCCCGGGTTACCGGGTCATAAAGACCGGCTGGGATGGCAACACCGAGCTGGGTGTTCTCGTTCGCATCCTCGATCAGAAGTTCCATGCCGTAGGCAGCCAGCGACGAAATCCCAGCCAGGGCGACTCTGCCCTTGAAGCTGAATTTTTGCTGTCCAGAAGGGGCATTCGCCTTCACGACCAGAAGCTGGGCACGATCGATCTGCGCCTCGCAGTCGGGATCCTCGAGGACCACAGCAGAGAAATGCTCGAGTTCGAAGTAGTAGGTATTCAAACTGGGGCTACAGCAGGCCCGCAGCAACTTATTGTCGACTTGCGAGCCCGGGCTACCCCAGTTGCTGGGAAACCCGTTCGCACCAATCGTGACACAGAGCTGCTTCGAACATTTCAGGGCAAGATCGCCCTCGTTCTGATTCATCGGGTCCCAGAGGTGCTTCGGGCGAATATTGCTCTCGAATACTGGATCGTCCGGGTGGTTGTCGACCCGGCCGTCGTTATTGGCATCGGGCCACCGCATCGCCACCACCACTGGCGGATTGAAGATCATGCCATCGGGTTCGAATTTGTAACCGTTCACGAATTTATCGTTGGTACCAAGGAAGTGTTCGCGACCAGCCTTGTTCATGCCCGTGACCGAGATCGTTGTCTCGCCAGGACCCGGCACGGCCCCCTGGGGAATCAAGAGGGACATATTGCTATCCGCGCTGCCCATGATGACGTCACCGCCACCGGCACCGCAGTGTTTGCCGGCAGGGTCCACAGAGACCGCCCCCGATCCGGAAGCCAGGCAACATTCGTCCGTTTCCTCGAACGGATCACAGATCAGCTCCTGTAGGCTCTCGTCGAACGCAGGGCACTGGTCGCATACATCCCCCGTGGCGTCCTGATCTGTATTGAGCTGATCGGGGTTGCATTCGAGTGGGCAGTTGTCGCACGCGTCGGCCAAGGCATCGCCGTCCGCAGAGTTCTCCTGATTGGGATTGGCCACGGTATCGCAGTTGTCAATTTCGTCGCAAACCGTGTCGGCATCAGAATCGGTTTTCTTCACATCTGCCGGGCAATTCGCACTGACGCCGGGACACTGCTCGGCCAGGTCGCAGACGTTGGCTGCGGGGCGACAGGTGGTGGAGGTGGGGAGAACGGCGTCGATCGGACAGGCCACACCCGAGTTGCCACTGCACGTCTCGACGGTATCGCATCCTCCCGCCACGGCCGGCCGACAGACGTTTCCTGCCGCCGTGACGGTATTGTCCGGACAGGTTGCACCTGAGACGCCAGTGCATTTTTCGGTGGGATCGCAGGTATCGCCCGAGCCCAGG
>VFKT01000044.1 GCA_009885395.1 Deltaproteobacteria bacterium
CTCCAGATTTTCGCCCGCATGGTGCCGCGGCTGCTCCCCCGCGCCGAGCGGATGCGCAGTGCTGCCGGTGGCTTCTCGCTCGCCACCGAGCTGGCCGATTTTCTGGTCGAGCGTGGCCTGCCCTTTCGTCAGGCGCATGCGGTGGTCGGCCGTATAGTCGCGAGCTGCATCGATAAAGGACAGACGCTCGAAGACCTGTCTCGACCCGATCTGGCTGCCTTCCATCCTCTGCTCGACGACCCTCGCGCGACGCGCGTGCTCTCGGTCGAGGCGGCGATTGCGCGTCGGCGGATCGCCGGCGGAACCGCGCCTGGCAACGTGGCCGAGAAGCTTGACGAATTGCACGCAGCCGGCCTCTTGCCAGCCGTGCGGGGCCGCCGACGGCGATGAAGCGCGCGGGCGCAGATGATCCCGGGAGCAGCGAGCCGCCGCAGCCCATGCCGCCGGGCCTCGACTGCGGCACCCCAAGGCAAGCCCCGCCTGCCCTGAATGCCCGAGGGCCGCAACCCGTATCGCCTGCCCTCGACTGCGGCAAAGGAGTTTCTGCTGTTCACACAAGCCGCCCAGCGCAGCACCGATGGGCGGCCAAACGCCTGGTCCTGCCAGGACTGCTGCTGGCGCTGCTCGCGTGCGGAGGCTTTTCAGGCTGCGGCCGCAAGGGTCCGCCCCGGCCACCGCAATGGGTCGAACCCCGGCCGCCGCGCAATCTTTGGGTCGAGCGTTCCGACGAGGGCGCCCGGCTGCGTTTCACGATCCCCGACGCCTACGTCGATGGAGCTCCGATGCTTGACCTCGCCTGGCTCGAGATCCTGCGGGCTTGTCCACCGACGGCAGAGATGGAACGGATCGGCCGGATTGCCGTCTTCGATGCGGCCGCCCTCCGTCCCCGCTCCGAATACTCGATTCTCGACACCGCGGTGAAGGCGGAGGCGGCATGCGCCTGGGCTGTGGTCGCAATTTCAGCCGATGACGATCGAAGCCAGCCGACCGTCTTTCCATCGCCGGTGCCGTCGCCGTCGGCGAGCCCCGCTCCGACGACGACACCGATCCCGGCGGCATCACCCGCTGGCTGAGTTTTCTCGCTCCTTCAGGCAGTTCGGGCCGAAAGCGACATTTCACATTCTGACGCCAGCAGATCCTGCAGCGTCTCGCGGCGCGATAGCAGAGTGGGCACGCCGTCCTCGATCCAAACCTGTGGCGCTCGCCCAAGTGAATTATAGTTTGAACTCATCGCCACGCCATAGGCTCCGACATCATGCAGCAGGATCAGGTCGCCGACCTTTGGCTCGGGCAGGAGGCGTGGCTCGATCAACTCGCCGGCGTCACGCGTAAAAACGTCGCCCGATTCGCAGAGCGGCCCCGCCACCGCAAAAGGGCGCTCCGGCCCGAGAGCTTCACCGACGATGCCGATGCGATGGAAGGAACCATACATGGCCGGTCGCACCAGATCACAGAAGCCGGCATCAACCATCAGAAAATCATACCCCCCGCCCTTGTCGTTGGTCTGGGTGCTCTTGATGTCGGTGACGGTGGCGACGAGGGTCGCTGCCGGGGCAACGAAAAAACGCCCCGGCTCGATCTCGACCCGGATCGGCCGACCGGCGATGGCATTGAAGCGGTCTCGCGCAGCCACAAGAATCCGTCCGAGCGGAGCCAGATCCGGCAGTTCAGTCGGATCGCGGTAGGAGAACGGCAGACCGCCACCAAAATTCACCGCTTCGACCGATGGCAGACGCTCGAGCAGGCCGGCAAACACCTCCACCAGCCGCTCGGCATTGGCATCGAATTCCTCGATCCGGGGGCCGCTGCCGACATGGGCGTGCAGCAAAACAACCGGCAGACCGGCACGCTCGATCTGCTCGGCAAAGGCGAGAGCGTCGGCAACCCAGACGCCGTGCTTCGAACTCGGCCCACCGGTATCGCAGGCGGCCACGTGCCCATGGCCAAAACCCGGATTCACGCGAATGCCGACCGGGCCGCGCCAACCGGCCGCAAGCAATGGGGCAAGCTGGCCGGGCGAGCCCAGGTTCGGCAGGACCCCTTCGGCGCAGAGCACCTCGAGCGCGTTATCCCGAAAAACATCCGCCGTGAGCAGGATCTGAGGCGGTGAGAAACCCCGGTCGAAACCCGCCCGTCGCGCCCGCAAAACCTCGTTGCCCGAAACAGCATCGATCCAGATCCCGTGGGCCTGCATTTCGCGGAGAATTCGCGTTGCCGGGCAAGCCTTCATGGCGAAACGGGCTTGCAGACCCGGGCCCGCCGTGAGTTGGCGCACGAGACCGATCCGCTCTCGCAGCACGGCGGCGTCGTAGACGAAGAAAGGTGTGCCGAGTTCCCCGGCCAAGGCGCGCAGCAGGTTCGGGTCGTGGTTTTCAGGAGCGGACATGGGGGATTCGTTGGCACCCGCGGCCCGCCCGTTCAAGCCGACGGCAGCCACGCCATTCGTCGAACGTGGAACTCTGCATCTGCATCCCGGCCGCAGAGCAGCGAGGCGGCGCAGGTCGTCTCCCTCCCGCCACGCCATTCGTCGATCGTGGAGGACAATCGCGGCCGTCGGCACCCTGTCGAGATCTCGGCTCTGCTTCTCAAAGGACTCGACAAACGTGCGAGGGGGCCGCGTCCCGGCGGGTGACGCCCTGCGCCGAGCCGTGCTAGCCAAAACGGCGAGATGCGCCTGCCCTTCACCAAGATGCACGGCATCGGCAACGACTATGTCTACGTCAATGCATTCGACGTGCAGGTGGAGGATCCAGCGGCCCTGGCTCGAAAAGTGTCGCCTCGTCATACCGGAATCGGCTCGGACGGACTCATCCTGATTCACCCCTCAAGCAAGGCCGACGCCCGCATGGAGATGTACAACGCCGACGGCAGCCGCGGTGAAATGTGCGGCAACGGCATCCGGTGTGTGGCAAAATTTGTTTACGACAACGGCCTGGCGCGGCGGCCGAGCCTGACCATCGAGACTGACGCCGGCTTGAGAACGCTCGATCTGGAAATCGAGGGAGATCGGGTCCGCCGGGTAACCGTGGATATGGGCCCGCCCCTGCTCGCGCCGCACGACGTGCCTTTGCTTGCCGATCGGCCGATGATCGACTCTCCCCTCGAAGTGGATGGCCGCGAGTATCAGGCCACCTGCATCTCGATGGGCAACCCGCATTGCGTCCTCTTTGTGCCCAGCACCGTCGACGCGCCCGTGCATACGCTTGGCCCGCGGATCGAGACCGACGCGCGCTTCCCGCGGCGAGTCAATGTTGAATTTGCAGAGGTCTTGGGACCGCTTCCTGCCAACCGGCTGCGCATGCGCGTCTGGGAGCGCGGTTCGGGTGAAACCGCCGCCTGTGGCACCGGCGCCTGCGCCGTCACTGTCGCCGCGGTCCTCACCTCTCGGGCCAGCCGTCGGGTGGTGGTCGAACTCCTCGGTGGCGAACTCGAGATCGAATGGCGCGAAGCCGACGGCCACGTCCTGATGACCGGGGCCGCGGAAGAAGTATTCCGGGGAGAAATCGATATATGACGAATTCCGCGTGTCCCTTCACTGGCTCGATGGTCGCGCTGGTGACGCCGTTTCGCGACGGCCAGGTTGATTTCGATGCGCTCGGCAGGATCGTCGAAGGACAAATCACGGCCGGACAAAAGGCCCTCATCCCCTGCGGCTCGACCGGCGAGTCGGCCACTCTTTCCCACGAAGAGCATACGCGTGTCGTCGCCTTCGTGGTCGAGCGCGCTGCCGGTCGGGTGCCGGTGATCGCGGGAACCGGCTCGAACTCGACCAGTGAAGCAATTCGCCTGACCCGCGAGGCCGAAGCGGCCGGAGCCTCTGGCGCCCTGCTGATCACGCCCTACTACAACAAGCCCAGCCAGGATGGTCTCTACCAGCATTACCGCGCGGTCGCCGAGGGCAGCCATCTGCCCTTGATCGTTTATAATATTCCCGGACGCACAGCCTGCACCATCGAGACGCCAACTCTGGCGCGCCTTGCCGAAATCGGGAACATCGTAGCCGTCAAGGAATCCACCGGCTCGCTCGATCGCGCCATGGACGCAATCGCCGCCTGCGGCTCGAGATGGCCGTGCTCTCGGGCGATGATTCGTTGACCCTGCCGATGATCGCGATGGGTGCGGTCGGTGCCATCTCGGCAGCCGCCAACGTCATCCCCCGCGAGATGGCAGAGCTCGCCAATCTTGCCCTGTCGGGGGAATGGGATCAGGCCCGACGCCTCCACTACCGAATCTTGCCACTGCTGCGGGCATGCTTTCTTGAAACCAATCCGATCCCCGTCAAGGCTGCCATGGCGATGCTGGGCCGTTGTCGGGATGAATTGCGCCTCCCACTGACGCCGCTGACGAGTGCCCCGCGCGAGACGCTGCGGCGCGCCTTGCAGGACCTCGGTCTTGAACTCCGGGGAGCGGCGGCATGAATCCCGTCCGCATCGCAATTGCCGGCGCTGCCGGCCGCATGGGGCGAATGCTTCTCCGGCTGGCGGCGGCCGATCCGACCCTATGGCTGGCCGCCGCGCTCGAGCGCCCCGAACACCCCGACCTGGGCCAGGACGTCGGCGTCCTGGCCGGGGTGCCCATGCTCGGGATCGCCCTCGGCAGCGATGTGGCCGCCGCCGTGGCGGTCAGCGATGTGTTGATCGACTTCACTGCGCCCGAGGCCACCCTCGCCCACCTCGAAGCCGTCGCGAGCGCCGGCCGCGCGGCCGTGGTCGGCACCACCGGCTTCTCGGCCGGACAACAGCACTCTGTCGAGCAATTTGCCCAGCGGATCGCCTGCGTACAAGCCTCGAATATGAGCGTTGGCATCACGCTGCTGACCGAGCTGGTCGAACAGGCGGTGCGACAGCTCGGGCCTGCCTTCGATATCGAGTTGAGCGAGATCCACCACCGACAAAAAAAAGACGCCCCTTCGGGCACCGCCCTGACACTCGGCCGGGCCGCAGCCCGGGGTCGCGGGGTCGACCTCGAGGACGTCGGCCTCTTTGGGCGAAAGGGCCTGGTTGGCGAGCGCACGCCAACCGAAATCGGGGTGCTGGCGCTCCGCGGCGGAGACGTCGTTGGGGATCATACCGTCTTTTTGCTCGGACCCGGCGAACGCCTCGAACTCACCCACCGCGCCCAGAGCCGGGATTGTTTCGCCAGTGGCGCATTGCGCGCGGCCACCTGGGTGCGGAAACGTCCGGTTGGACTCTATTCCATGCGAGACGTGCTCGCTTAAGTCGTCGCCCGGGAGTTGAGACGGGCCAGGAGGTGCGCTAACTGGCCCCTACCAGAGTTCCTTCGGGCTCTGGCTCCGGCTCCTCCAAGGAGCCCCGCAGAGAAGGAGTTCGGCAGGTGCCCAATCGCGGCTACATCGGGTTGGGATCCAACCTTGGCGAAGACCGCCGCGCGAATCTTCGCGAGGCTCTTGATCGTCTCGGCAAATTGCCCGGCTGCAAGCTCGTGCGCACGTCCTCGATGTACCAGAGCGAGCCGCACGGCGACTCCAAAACGCCCTTCTACAACTCGGTTTGTGAATTGGAAACCGAATTCGGTTCGGCCGAGCTCCTCAAGCAGATGCTTGAGATCGAAAAAGCGATGGGCCGCAGGCGAGCTCGGGGCAAGCGCTGGGGCGCCCGCACCATCGACCTCGACCTGCTCTTCTACAACCTCGAGGTCGTCTCCACCGAAAAACTCAGGCTGCCGCATCCCCGCATCGCGGAACGGCGCTTTGTGTTGCTGCCGTTGGCCGAGATCGCGCCGCAGTTCGTCCACCCCGAGTTGGGCCTGACGGTCTCCAAGCTGCTGGCTGGCAGCAAGGACAGCAAGAAGGTCACGCTCCTTCCGCCGCGCGGCTGATGCCGCAAGTCCTGCCTCGCTTCAACTCTCGCCATCGAGTGCGAGGCGGGTGCGCCCGACGGCTTCGCGAAGCCGCTGCCGTTGAAGATTGACCTGCGCCGCCGCATCGGGAACAACCAGAATCCCCGGACTGCGCGTGAGTTCGGTGTAGATGGCGATGGCTTCACGCAACGAGGTCAACGACCTACGCCCTTCAAAACGCTGACCGGCGATGCGAGCAAAGTCGGCGGCGCGCTCGCCCGGATAGGTGAACTCCGGCCATTCCGCCGGGGTCGCGGGCCGGCCCGTTTCCGCATAGGAGGCGAGCTTGTCGGCATAGGCCGTGAGAAGATCGAGATGCGTCTCGGTGAGCGCCTGGTAGCGGGTCCAATAGCAACCCGCCGCTGCCATTGTGGCCAGCAGCAGCGCAAACAATCGCGTTGTTCCCTTGCGTCGCAAGCAGCCCGTGCGTAGCATCGCATCTGGCGGCTTGCCCATGCCCGAGCTTCCCCTCATCTACTTCGAGAAGCTCCTCGAGGACTCTCCCGACATCGTGATCGCGGTCGATGTCGCTGGCGAAGTGATCTTCTACAACGAAGGCGCACGCACGGCACTCGGCTACTCCTCGGCAGAGGTGCTCGGCGGTCACGTCGGCCAGGTCTATGGCTCGATTGAAGAAGCCCGGGCCGTGATGCACGCCATGCGGGATCCGACCCTCGACGCGGCTGGCAAGGTGCGGACCTTCCGCACCACGCTGCGCGCCCACGACGGTTCGCTGGTTCCGGTCGCCATCTCCGGTTGCCTGATCCACGACGAGCAGGGTGCCGAGATCGGGTCGATCGGGTTCGCGAAGGATCTCGCCGAGATCCATCGCCTCGATCAACTTGCGACACTCGAAGAAATTGCGATCAGCGTCGCCCACGAAGTGAACAATCCCCTGGCCGCGATCCTGAATAATCTCGAATTGCTCACCCGTGACGTGTTGCGAATCGCCCCCGAGGCCGATTGTGCGATCGAAATCGAGCGCCTTGAGTCAATTTCTGGATCGGTTCGGAAAATCCAGAACATCGTCAATCGTCTCACCGAAATGGCGGGCACCCGCGAGTACGACACCCGGGAATACCTGCCCGGTACGCGTATGGCCGATCTGAGCGAACGGCCGCTGCCCGCTGCCGCCACCAACCCAGGCAGCCCGAGACCCGAACCAGGCCAGCGGCTGGCCGGCCTTCATGTGCTCGCCGTCGACGACGATCTGGCTGTCCTGCATTCCGTGCGCGACGTACTGATGGCCGAGCATGCCGAGGTCGAAACCGCCGGCAACGGCAGCGAAGCCTGCGAGAAACTCAAGCATGGCCATTTCGATATCGTGGTCAGCGACGTCGTCATGCCCGACCTCGACGGTTACGAACTCTTCCGCCACGTTCGGGAACATTGGCCCGCCATGCCGGTGATCCTGATGACGGCTTTCTTCTATGACCGCGATCACGTCTTGAAACGCTCGAAACTCGAAGGCCTCGATGGCGTGCTCTTCAAGAAGCCCCTCGATCCCGGGCGACTGATCGAATTGGTCGCGGCGCGCTGCGGGCGTTGACAAGGAGGCATATGACTATTCGCATCAATCGGGTTTATACGCGCACCGGCGATGCTGGACAGACGCGGCTGGTCGGCGGTCGTCAGGTCCGGAAAGACGACCCTCGGGTCGAGGTCTACGGTACCGTCGACGAGCTGAACTCAGCACTTGGTCTGGCACGCGCACTGGCCGCCGAGGCAGCCCGCAAGCGGCGTGGTCGGGCCGGTCGGGCACTCATCGAACTTGATGGTTTGCTCGAGACCCTGCAGAGCCGGCTCTTCGATCTCGGCAGCGAGATCGCCACCGCAGCCGGCGACGAGTGGGAGGGTATGTGGCGCGTCTCGCTCGACGACGTGACCGAGCTCGAGCATCTCATCGACCGACTCAATGCGTCGCTGCCCCCACTTAAATCGTTCATCCTGCCCGGAGGGGGCAGCACCGCCGCCACGCTGCATATCGGCCGCACCGTCTGCCGACGGGCTGAGCGCCTCTGCCTGCCGCTCCTCGACGAGCGCGCCCTCTCGCCTTTGGTCCTGGCCTGGCTGAACCGCCTCTCGGATCTGCTCTTCGTGATGGCGCGTTGGACTGCCGCCGAGACCGGCGAGCGCGAACCTCTGTGGGTGCCGGCCCCGGCGGCGTCATCTTTGCCCAGGAAAACCGCCGCCCGACCTCGCAAGGCGAAAACAAAAGCTGAAGCGAAAAAACCCACCTCCCGTAGACCCGCACGCTGAGCCAAAAATCAGGCGCCGGGCCTCAGCTCAATCCGGTGCCCGACCGAGTCCGATATCGATCTCAGCGATCTCCGGGATGCGCTCAACGAGCCGCAGACGCAAACGTCCGCGCAGGCGTTCTTCCAGTTGACGAACGCGCTCCCGACTGACGCCGAACCGCTCGCCAAGTTCGGCCAGCGTGAGGGGCTCATCGGAGATCATCCGCTCGTCGAAAATATCCCGATCCTTGCCGCTCAGTTCGGCACCAAAGACCCGCATTTCCTCCACCACCAACCGACGCAGTTCGGCCTCTCCCATGCGTTCAGCTGGCGTCTGTCCCCAGCCCGGGAGCCGATCAAGAAAGGTTCCGTCGCCTTCCGGGCCAAGCGGTGCATCCACCGAGAGGTCGCGCGAACTCATGCGCTGATCCATCTCGATCACTTCCGACTCCTTCACGGCGAGGCGCTCCGCGATCAGCTTTGTATCGATGCTGAAGCCTTCCCGCTCGAGCCGGGCCTTTTCCTTCTGCAGATTGAAGAAGAGCTTGCGCTGCGCCTGTGTCGTCCCGAGTTTGACGAAGCGCCAATTGTTCATGACAAAACGGATGACGTAGGCGCGAATCCACCAGACGGCGTAGGACGGAAAGCGCACACCGCGATGAGGGTCATACTGCTTGACGGCCTCGAGGAGTCCGATATTGCCTTCCTGGATGAGATCGAGCAGGTTGCGCAGCGCCCGCTGGTACTGGCGCGCGATCGAGACCACCAGGCGGAGATTTGCGGTGACCAATCGCCGGGCGGCTTCGGGGTCGCCCTGCTCCCGCCAGAGAACCGCTAGTTGATGCTCTTCCTCGGCCGAGAGGATCGGAACCTGGCGGATTTCGGCCAGGTAGTGCTGCAGCGGGTCGCGCGAAGCAATCGCGGTATCGTCCGACGGTTCGCGCTTCGCGCTGCGGGGCGAGGCGGATCGCTCGGCTGCCGAGAGACGGTTGCGGTGTTCTCGAGCGGGATTCGCTTCGCCAACGTCCTCGGGAAAATCGGCGTCGCCGAGAAGCTCAGCGTCGGCGATTTCGAGTCCGTTGCGATCGCCTGCCTCCAACCTCTCAGGCAGATCATAGTTTTCATCGAGCAGATCGGGCTCCACCGCTGGCCGCTTGGATCTCTCGGTCGCCATCAGGGCAGAAGCCTTGCCCGTTTTGATCCGCCCCGCCACGGGCCTTGCGGTCAGGTCGCCTCGCGAGCGGCCTGGGTGACCTTCCCCCGGGCGATTTCGCGAAGAGCCGTCACCGGCTCCTTGTTCTCGCTCTCCACCAGAGGGCGCGATCCCTTCAGAAGTTGCTTGGCCCGTTTTGCGGCCAAGACGGCCAGCTCGAAGCGGCTCGGAACCTGAAGCAGACAATCTTCAACCGTGATACGCGCCATTTTGGATCCTCCAAGCTCGGCGCACCAGGGCCGCCATGCGCTTGGACCCCTAACGAACCGGAGGCAGCTAAA
>VFKT01000027.1 GCA_009885395.1 Deltaproteobacteria bacterium
CGGCAGCGGTCCGATCTGGGGCAGGGAACCCATGCTCTACCGGCAAGCCTTTGGGGTGCTGGGCTATCTCGGGATCTACGGCTCGGGGGCCGATGCGGCGCTGCGCCAGGTGGTGCTCGCCCCGGAATGGCTGCTGGCGGGTGTGCTGACGCTGCTGGCTGGCCTTTTTGGTGGCGTTGCGATGCTGGCTGCCGGTCTGGGAATGTTGGTTCCGACCTTGATTGCGGCACGCCGCGAGACACGCCATCGGGCGCGGGTCAGCGCGGCCGCTTTCGAGCGCACACGGCGCGACGACGATTCCCGAGGGGTGCAACGACCGCTGCTCACCGGGCTCGTTCTGCTCGGCCGGGCGGTTAGGCGCTTTGGTCAGATGCGGGCCCTTGCCGAGCGCGGGTTCGGCTGGCATTCGATTGACGCCGGCGGCCATTCCGCGAATGGCTTGTCGCGAAGCCGTGGCCTGAGCTGGCAAGGATGTCTTTGGTGGGAGCAGGGCCCGGAAGCCCCCGTCCTTCTTGATTTAATGCTTTGCGAGCTGGAGCGCCAGGGCCTCGATCCGGTAGCGGGTGGGGGTTACGCCTCTTTCGATTTTCGCGCTCTGGCTGGTCTCTGGTGGCGGATCGAGAGTCGGGCGATGGTCGAGGAACACGGTAGTGGCCGCCGGCTCGCCCGCTTCTCGTTCGAACCCCGGGTGCCCTTGTCGGTCCTGATGCTCCTGCTGCCTTTCCTTCCCCTTCTCGGGACCTCGATTTTCGAGGGAAGCTGGCTTGGGCTCGGCCTGAGTGGCGCGGTTTTGGGCGGCTTTGGGCTGGGTGCCCTGGTGACGCTGCGGACCACCAGGCAGAAGCTGTCTGCGGCTCTTACGAACGTTGCGCTTGCCAGCGGTGGCCTGGTGCTGGCTGGGCAGAAGGCTCGCGCCGGAAGTGCGCCCGTGCCGGTCGAGACCCGAGTCAATCCGTCCGTGACCGAGGATGAACTTGCCGAAGCGGTCGCGAGTGCCGTGGCCGCGCGATGAGCGAATCGCTCGGCCTCCTGAACTGGGTGGTCCGACGGACCGCCGGACGACGCTTTGCCCTGCTCGGCGGCGTGGCGCTCGCGGTGGGTGCGACTATCGCCGGGCTGGCGCGTCCTTGGCCGTTGAAATGGATCGTCGATGATGTCCTCGGTGGGCTGAGCGGCGGCGTCGCCAGACCCGAATACCTCTGGCCGGCAATCGCTCTTTTTGTCGTGGCGCAGATCCTCGCCGAGTTGCTCCGCTTTCTGGCGGATCGGGCGACGGTGGTGGTCGGTCACGCGCTGGTCACGGAACTGCGAACCGAGACTTTCCACGCTTTGCAGAATTCGACACCGCGCCGCGGTCCAGCCCTTCAGACCGGCGACCTGGTATGCCGGCTGGCGGCCGACACGCTCGCGCTGCAAACGGTCGCGACCACGGCCTTTGTCCCGATGGTCACGGCGGTCGCGACCCTGCTCGGGCTTTCCGTGGTCGCGATGGCGCTGAATCCCGAGCTGACCACGGTGGCTTTTTTGGCCTTGCCGCTCCTGATCATCCCGCTCAAGCTCTTTGGCCCGGCGATCTCCAGGCACGCCGGGGCGTCGCGCCTGGCCGAGGGCCGACTCTACACCACAGCCGAAGGCGAGGCTTCCGGGTTGCGCGCGGTGCGGGCGCTTGGGGCGGAACTCCCGGCGCGGGGTCGTTGGCAGCAGGCGAGCCGGACGGCGCTCTTGGCGGCGCAGCGGCTCTATACCGTGCAGGGCGCCTATGGCGTCGTCGTCTCGGCCACGCTGGCGCTTGGAACGGGTGCGGTTCTGCTTGCCGGAGCTCATGCGGTCCTGGCCCGCGCGATGACTCTCGGCGATCTTGTGGTTTTTCTCGGCTACCTGAGCCTGCTCTACGCGCCACTGCAGACGCTGAGCCATACTCGCGGCCTGCTGCGCGAGGCCTGGGCCGGGCTCGAGCGGGTGCGCGAGATTCTTGACCAGCCCCCAACCTTGCGCGACGGCTCGGTCGACGTTCTGGGCCAGCCGGCCGTGCTGGAGGCCCGCGGGGTGTCGTTTGCCTACGCGGCCGGGCATCCCATCCTCGAGGCCGTCAATTTACGGGCTCGACGCGGCGAATTGGTGGTGCTCGCGGGGCCGAGTGGCTGCGGCAAGACGACTTTGCTCGAGTTGCTTGGACGGCTGCGCGATCCCGATCTGGGCCGGGTTGAATTGGACGGTCAGGATATCCGGTCCCTGCGCCTCGCCTCGTTGGGGCGGGTGGTGGCGTTGGGAACACAGCCGCCGCTTGTGCTGCCCCTTTCGATCCGTGAGAATCTGACTTTTGGTCGGGTCTTTACGGACGCCGAACTTTGGCAGCGCCTCGAATCGGTGGCCCTGGCCGAACGCATTCGCGAGCTGCCCGAGAGGCTCGACAGCGTCCTCTCCGGAGCCGGCGATGGCCTGAGCGTCGGCGAGCGGGTTCGACTCACTTTGGCGCGCGCGCTCCTCGGCGATCCCGCAGTAGTTTTGCTTGACGAGCCAACGCTTGGCCTTGACCCGGAAAATGCGGAACGGGTGGTTCGCTTGCTGCGCGAGATCGCGCGCGAGCGGATCTGCATCGTGGCCAGCCACGCCCGGCTCTTCCGCGCCCACGCCGACGTGCTGCTGGATTTGCGCGGCCGGAAAAATGAGTTGCAAGAGGAACCCGTCCCGCTCGAGCGGGCTGCGGCAGGACGGTAAAGCGGGCAATGTCCAGACCTCGCGTGGTTGTTCTTGGCCTTGTGGCCCGCTGGCCGATGGCGGGCATGGTTTGGCAGGCGCTGCATTATCTGCTTCCCCTGCAGCGACTTGGCGTTGACGCCTGGTACGTTGAAGACCTGGGCGCGCCCCTCTATGCCCCGCGTCAACGCACGATGATCACTGATCCCGAACCGAGCGCGCGTTTTCTCGGCAATGCCCTGGCGCAATTTGGGCTTGGCGATCGCTGGGCGCTGCGTGATCCTCGCGATGGTTCCGGCTTCGGTCTCCCGGCAGACGAGTTGGAAGATTTGCTGGCGGGCGCCCATTCGATCTGGAATCTATGCGGTGCGGCCCGGATCGAGGAGCGCCACCAGCGCGGTGACTCTACTCTGGTCTACGTTCAGACCGATCCACTCACCGAACAGATTCGCGCCGCGGAGGGCGACCTTGATCTTCGGGCGCAGCTCGAGCGCCACCCGATGCGCTTCACCTACGGTCCGGGCATTCTTGATAGCGAGGGGCGTTGTCCCGCCGGACTCGCCTGGACACCCACCCGGCCACCGGTGTTGACGGATCTTTGGGCGACAGGTCCGGCCCGGGAGGGAGCGGCGTGGAACACGCTTGGCACCTGGCGCAACGAGGGCAAGGACGTGGTCTGGCAGGGTAAGCGCCTGCGCTGGTCGAAGGATGCGGGCTTCCGGGCGCTGGCGGACGTACCGCGACGGGCCGGCGTGCGGGCGCAAATGGCGGTGGCTCCCGACCGGCCCGAAGAGTTGGGGGCGCTGCGCCAGGGCGGCTGGGAGATTGCCGACCCGGTCGAGATCTCGGCTGATATCAACGAGTATCGACGTTTCATCCAGGACTCGCGCGGCGAAATCACGCCGGCCAAGCCGATTTATGTCGATACGGGCTCCGGCTGGTTCAGTGATCGTGCAGTTTGTTATCTTGCCGCCGGACGTCCAGTGTTGACGCCGTCCACAGGTGAGGCCGGCGGCTTGCCATTTGGCGAGGGCCTGGTCGCGCTTGGTTCGTCGGACGAGGCGGTCGCCGCGCTGCGCGACATCAATGGTGATTGGGATCGGCATTCCCGTCGCGCCACCGAGATCGCAAACACGTTTTTTGATGGAGTGACGCTGGTCGGCGAAATGCTGGAGCGAATCGATTTCGAGCGCGCAAAAAAAGCTTCCGCATCCCCGGCCGTGGCTCAATCGTCCGTGACGTGGGGCGGGCGGACATAGCCGGCGCGGCGAAGCAGGCCTTTTGTGATGACGAGTCGCTGGACCTCGTTTGTGCCCTCGCCGATGATCATGAGCGGTGCATCGCGGTAATAGCGCTCGACGTTGAACTCTTGGCTGTAGCCGTAACCGCCATGGATCCGCATCGCGTCCAACGCCACCTCCTGGCAGATTTCCGAGGCGAAGAGTTTCGCCATGCCGGCCTCGACATCGCTGCGCTCGCCCGAATCTTTCATCGCGGCCGCCCGGTAGACCAGTAATCTGGCGGCTTCGATTTTCGTCGCCATATCGGCGAGCTTGAGCTGAATCGCCTGGTGCTCGCAGATTGGTTTGCCGAAGGTCTCGCGCTGCTGGGCGTAACGGAAGGCATCGTCGAAGGCGGCCTGGGCAACCCCGACCGCCCGCGCGGCGATGTTCACGCGGCCAACCTCAAGCCCCGCCATGATATATTTGAAGCCTTCGCCCTCACGTCCGATTAGATTTGAAGTGGGGATCGCGAAGTTTTCAAAGTTGACTTCGGCGGATTCGACACCCTTGTAACCGAGCTTCGGCAGGTCCCGGCTGATGGTGCAGCCCGGGCCACCCTTTTCGGCGATGAGATACGAGATGCCGGTGTGTCGTGGCATGGCGTCGGGATTGGTCTTGACGACGAGGCCGAACATCGTGCCGGTCCGGGCGTTGGTCGACCACATCTTGTTGCCATTGACCAGGTAGTGATCACCATGGCGCCGGGCGACGGTGCGGATCGCCTGGGCATCGCTGCCGGCATGGGCTTCGGTGAGTCCGAAGGCGGCCCGCTTTTCGCCACGCGCCATGGCCGGCAGGAAGCGTTGCTTCTGTTCTTCGTTTCCGAAGGAACGGATGACGTAGGCGACCATCAAATGGGTATTCAAGATACCCGAGAGGCTCATCCAGCCGAGGCAGATCTGCTCGACGATGCGGGCGTAGCTGGAAACGCTGAGACCGAGGCCGCCGTATTCCTCCGGGATGGTGGCCCCGAAGAGTCCGAGCACCTTCATCTGGTCGACCAGTGCCTGGGGGTACTCGTTGCGATGCTCGAGTTCGTTGGCGACGGGCTTGACCTCCTTCTCGACGAAGGCGCGCACGGCCTGAATCAGATCGGTATCGGCGTCGGAAAGCTGCGGCATGGGGGAACCTCCGCGCGGACGTTCACCACCGCGGCGCGACCGGCGCAAGCCCGTCGCTGATCCAGCGCGCTTTGTTGGGCGACGCCGGGGTCATCGAGGTAAGCGGAGATCGGGGCACGCGATCCCTGTCACTGCCTGCCGGTGGTCGTGGATCTGGCGCAGTCGTTCTGACAAGCGGCGGCCGCGGCCTGACGGCAGCGCTGGACCGCTGGCACCCGATCCGGCACCGTCTGCTGCGGTGGGACGCCAGCGGCGACAGCAAGCAGAGCCGATGCTTCGGCTCGAGGAGGCACTTTGGGCCAGCGGGCTGCAGCGCGTCGCCGGGATGGATGAGGTTGGGGTGGGGCCCCTTGCCGGACCGATCGTTGCCGCGGCCGTGGTGCTTCCGCCCGGCTGCAGAATCGAAGGTGTGCGTGACTCGAAGGCCTTGTCGCGGCGCCGACGCGAGGTTCTCGATGGCGAAATCCGTTCGCGGGCGGTGGCGATCGGGTTTGGGATCGTCGAGGCTGCGGAAGTCGACCGCATCAACCCCCTCCAGGGCGGCTTGTGTGCCATGCGGCGGGCGCTCGATGCTTTGCCCGAAGTCCCCGAGCATTTGTTGATCGATGCGCGCACGCTCCCGGATATCGACGTGCCGCAGACCGCTTTGATCCGGGGCGATGCACGGGTGCATTCGATTGGCGCCGCCTCGATTGTGGCCAAGGTGTTTCGCGATCGCTTGATGGCCCGGCTCGACCTCGATTACCCGGGCTATGGCTTCGGACGTCACGCGGGCTACGGCACGGTTGTGCACCTCGACGCTTTGCAGCGACTGGGCCCGAGCCCGGTGCACCGACTGAGCTATGGCCCGGTGCGTCGGGCTGCCGAGCGGCAAGCGGCGGCAGCCATGGGCTTGTCGGCCAGAGGGCGTCATAATGGAGACGATGAGGAGAACAGCGCCGAGCCCGCGTTGATTCCGGAAGGAGACTGAATGGCGAATTTCTTGATGCCGAAGCTCTCCGACAGCATGGAGGAGGGACGAATTCTCCGTTGGCTCAAACAGCCGGGCGATTCAGTCGCGATCGGCGACGTGCTGCTCGAAGTCGAAACCGACAAGGCCGATATGGAGGTTGAGGCCACCTGGGCCGGAGTCCTGCTGAGCCAGAGCGTGGCCGAGGGCAGCAATGCTGCGGTGGGCGCGGTGCTGGCAACGATCGACGCCGCAGCGGCGAGCGCATCCGCCGGCCGAACCCCGCCGCCGACGAGCGTATTGGGCAGTCTGACCCAGCCGCCGGCGAGCGAACGAGGTATGGTGCTGCCTCCTGGCCCACATCGCGTCTCGCCACTGGCGCGTGCCCGCGCTGCAGATCTAGGTCTTGACCCCGCCGTGCTCGAAGGGTCGGGGCCCGGCGGACGGGTCTTGCAACGCGATGTCGAGGCGGCAGCCCTCTCGGGCGCTGGCGCGAGGCGCCCGCTGGTCGAGGTGCCAGGCCCGGCGCATGCGCTTGCCGAGCCGACGCGCCCGCTTGCCGAGCCGACGCGCCCGCTGGCCGCACCGACGCGCCCGCTGGCCGCACCGACGCGCCCGCTGGCCGCACCGACGCAGCCGTCGACCAATATGACGCCGGCCGAGGCGCCGACTCCACCGGGCAACAAGGGCGGCGTCGTTCGGGTCGCCCGACCGCCCGCTGATGCTGCTTTGCCCAGCGAGCCGATTGCCACCCTCGCGGGGAGCGAGCGGGTGCCGCTCTCGCCGATGCGCGCCTCGATCGCGCGACGCATGGTGCAGAGCAAACGCGAGGCCCCCCATTTCTACGCCGAGGTGACGGCTGATCTCGGCGAACTCTTGCGCTTGCGTGAGGCTTTGCGGCGCTCGGCCGGAGCCGGAGCCGGAGCCGGATCCGGCGTGACGCTCAATCATTTCATACTGCGCGCCGTGGCGGGCGCCCTGCGCGAGCAGCCGGCGCTCAATTCCCGCTTCGCCGGCGAGGCGATCGAGACCGCGCACGAGATCAATATTGGCATTGCGACAGCCGTCACCGAGGGCCTGGTCCTCCCGGTTCTGCGCCACGCCGACACTCTGGACCTTTTCGAGATCGCCGAGCGGGCGCAGGATCTGGCCCGGCGGGCGCGCGAGCGCAAACTCCGCAGCGAAGAACTCAGTGGTGCAACCTTCTCCGTTTCAAATCTTGGAATGTACGGAGTCGAGCGCTTCGCCGCCATCATCAACCCGCCGCAGGCCGCGATTCTCGCCATTGGGGCGGCACTCGAAAAGACCGTGGTGAGAGAGGGGCGTATCGAGATCTCGAAGCTCGCGGTGCTGACGGTCTCGTGCGACCACCGTGCGGTCGACGGTGCCCAGGCGGGCCAATTCCTTGCGGCACTCCGAAGCCGGCTCGAAGAGCCGGTGGGACTGTTGTTGCCAGTGCCCCGGGAGTCGGCTGGGATAGCCCCCTTGGGGACGGAGCCCTCGGGTGGCTGAGCCCTTCGACCTGGCGGTCGTCGGTGCCGGGCCTGGCGGCTACAGCGGCGCCTTGCGAGCCGCCCAGCTTGGGATGCGGGTGGTGGTGGTCGAGCGCGAACGGGCGGGTGGCCTCTGCGGCAACTGGGGTTGCATACCGTCAAAGGCGATCCTCGCATCGGCCGAGGTCTACCAGCGCGCTTTGCACGGCGAGGGTCTCGGGATCGTGCCCGGCACGCTCGGCTTCGACTACGGTCGCATCATCGAGCACAGCCGTGGCGCCGCCGAGCGCGTGGCCAAGGGTGTCGAGGGCTTGCTGGCGCGGGCCGGGGTTCAATTGATCCAGGGCGAGGCTCGTCTCGACGCCTCCGGGCAGCTTTGCGTCGCCGGGCAGGGAGTCATTCCCGCGGCCCGGGTGCTGCTTGCCGGCGGCACCGTCGAGACACGAATCGAGGGGGTGGTGGTCGATCCACCGGCGATCGTGGGCAGTCGCGAATTTCTTGCTGACCGCAGCCTTCCAGAATCGATGGTGGTCATCGGTGGTGGACCGATTGGAATCGAGTTCGCCCATGCCCTCGCGTCGCTTGGTGTACGGGTTACGGTGCTCGAGGCTTGTCCGACGATCCTGCCCGGTCTGGAGGAGACACTTGGCCGAGAAATCGGGCGCAATTTCCGTCGACGGGGGATCGAAGTTCGGACCAGTGCCGCGGTGGCCAGCGTCGTGCGTACGGAGGGCGGAATCGTCGTCCGGGGACAAGAACGGGGACAGCCCTTTGAACTACAGGCCGAACGCTGCCTGGTTGCGGTGGGCCGACGGGTGGACGCGGAAGGGCTCGGTCTGCACGATGCCCGGATCGAAATGGAGGGCGGTCGGGTGCGCGTCGACAGCAGCTACCGCACCAATCGCCCGGAGATCCTGGCCGTTGGCGATCTGCTCGATTCGCCGCCCTTGGCCCACGTCGCCAGCGCCGAGGCCATCGCGGCCGTCGATATTCTCGCCGGTCGTCGCCCCGAGGGACGCCTCGACGAGCGTCGCCTGCCGGCCTGCGTCTATGTCCATCCAGAAATAGCAAGTGTCGGATTGTCGCGCCGCGAGGCCGTGGCGAGAGGCCATGCGATTCTCGAAGGCAGGGTGGCCTACCGGGCACTCGGGCGGGCCGTTGCGGCCGACGATGACGCGGGCTTTCTCCTGCTGCTGGCCGACGCGCACCACGGCGAAATTCTGGGTGCCCATATCTGTGGTGCAGCCGCGAGCGATCTGGTCAGTGAAGTGGTGGTGGCGATGGAGGCCGAGGCGACGGTGCGCACGCTCGCCGAGGCGGTGCACCCTCATCCGAGTTTCGCCGAGGCGATTGCCGAGGCGGCCCGGGCCTGCTTGGGGCAGGCGAGCCATTTATAGTATTGATTTTAATATGACACTGACGGTGCATTGGCTGGGTCGACTCGCCTTCGACGAGGCACTCGACGTGCAGGAAACTGCGGCAGAGGCTGCGGCCGCGGGGCAAGAGAGCGTGCTGCTGCTCGAGCACACGGCCGTCTATACGACGGGACGCGGCGGCGACGCCGCGCATCTGCCCTCCGCGGCGATGCTCAAGGCCAGCGGGATTGCCCTGCACCGCATCGCGCGCGGCGGGGACGTCACCTACCATGGCCCGGGTCAACTCATCGGTTGGCCGATTCTCGACCTGCGCCGTCGCGGTGGCGACGCGCATGCCCTTCTGAGAACCCTCGAGGGGGCGCTCATTGGAATCCTCGCAAGCTTTGAGATTCCCGCCGGGCGACGACCGGGGTTGACCGGGGTTTGGACGATCGGCGAGAGACCAAGAAAGCTGGCCTCAATCGGGATTGCGGTGCGGCGAGGCGTCACCCGGCATGGCTTTGCCCTCAACGTGGAGCGGCGCAGCCTCGAGGGTTTCGGGGCCATCGTGGCCTGCGGCCTGAAGGGGGTGGAAATGGGCTCGCTTGAGTCCGAGCGGCCCAATCGGCTCTGGGACGTCGCAGCGGTGGCCGGTCTGGCGGGCCCGGTCCTGCAGGACTTTCTCGGAACAAAGCCCGAACCTCTTTTCGCGAGTCCCTGAAAAAGTGCCTATTTGCAGGCATCAGCATTGCTTGCGGGGATGCCTTCCTCTAAGACCCCCCACTTAAGTGGGTCGGGGTCAGGGAGAGCTGAATGCTTAAATTGTACGATTATCCGCAATGCCCTTACGGGCAGAAGACGCGGATCGTTCTCGCGGAAAAGCAACTCGATTACGAGTTTGAGCTGGTCGATCTGCGCAACAACGGCCAGCATTCCCCAGAATTCGCCATGCTGAACCCGCTGCACAAGGTTCCGGTGCTGGTCGAGGAATACGACGGCGAGATCGAGATGGTGGTCCAGGATTCGACCATCATCAACGAGTATCTCGAGGACGAGTACCCGGAACCGGCGCTGCTGCCGAGGGCCGACGATTCGGCCGCTCGGGCGCGCATCCGCGAACTCGAGGACCACGCCGATCAGCTCTTTGTTCTCGCCGCGGGAACGCTGATCGCCGAGCATGCGAAGCCGGCGGAAACTCGCGATCCCGAACGGCTCCGTCGTGCGAAGGAAGAAGTCGATAAAACCTTCCGTCGTCTCGAAGACGAGTTGGAGGGGGGTCGGATCTGGCTGGGGGGCGATCAGTTCACGATTGCCGACGCCGCCTTTGCACCTCGGCTGCTGCTGCTCTCCCAAAGGGGGGTCGAACTCCCCGCGAGCATGCCGCAGCTGCGTGGCTATGTGGATCGGCTCAGCAAGCGGGAGAGCATCCGGCGTCTCGGCGCCTTCTGATTCGGGCCTGAGGCGAGCGGAACCTCCTCAGGCCGCTCGCCAGCCCTTCGGCAGGATCACCAAGCCGCTTTCGGTAGTCGCAAACCGTTCGCGATCGTGCGCGGGATCAAGGCCAATCATCATCCCCGCCGGAATCTGGCAGTTCTTGTCGACGATCACCCGCCGCAGACGCGCTCCGGCGCCGATGCGCGTGCCATCGAGGACCACGCATTCCTCCACCTCGGCACCGCTCTCAATCCGTACGCTATGCCCAAGCACCGAGCCGAGGACATTGGCGCCTTCGATCAGGCAACCTTCCGAGATCAACGAGTTGGTGGCGCTGCCGCGGCGTCCGTCGATGTCGAAGACAAACTTGGCCGGCGGGGCCGAACTCGATACTGAGCGCACCGGCCATTGGGCGTTGTAGAGGTTCAGTGCCGGACTGGCATCGCAAAGGTCCATGCTCGCCGCGAAATAGGCATCGACGGTGCCGACGTCACGCCAATATGGGGCCGAGGTGGGCGCTTCGCCGGGCAGGCGGTTGGTAGTGAAATCGTAGGCGAAGGTGCGGCCCGATTCGATCCGCTGCGGCAGCACATGCTGGCCGAAATCCTGACCGGTGACCGAGCTGCGAGAAAGTTGGGTCAAGGCTTCGAGCAGATAACTGGTCTTGAAAATGTAGTTGCCCATGGAGGCGAGCGCCCAGCCCGGACGCCCGGGAATGGTTGGTGGATCTTCCGGTTTTTCGACGAAGGCGGTGACGCGGCGTTCTTCGTCGACCGCCAAAACACCGAAACCGCCAGCTTCTTCACGCCGGACGGGAATGGTGGCGACGGTCACGTCGGCGTCCCGTTCCTCGTGGAAATCGATCATCTGACGGATATCGAGTCGGTAGATATGATCGGCGCCGAAGACGGCGACCACATCCGGAGCAAAGTTCTCGATCAGGTTCAGGTTCTGGAACACCGCGTCGGCGGTGCCCTGGTACCAGGTCTGGCCGAGGCGCATCTGGGCGGGAACGGGCGAGACGAAATGGTCCGGCAAAACCCCGCCGAATTGCCAGCCGGCAGCGATATGCTCGATCAACGACTGGGATTTGAACTGGACCAGCACGTAGATCGCGAAAATATCCGAGTTGACGAAATTCGAGAGTACGAAATCGATCAGCCGGTATTTGCCGCCAAAGGGGACCGCCGGTTTGGCCCGCTCGCGGGTGAGCGGTTGCAGGCGCGTGCCTTCGCCGCCCGCAATGATCATGCCCAGAACGCGGCGTCGCCTGCTGCTCATGCGGTCGGACTCTCGCCGCAGGCTTGGCCGGAGTCAACCCGCAGCGCTGGCGCGATCCTCACCTGAAGCATCGGCCGCAGCGGTCTGCCGACGGTGCCGAAGTGGCTATCCGCTGCTAGGCTCGCTCCAGTGGACGGAGGCGGCGACAGCCCGGATCTTGAGGCGCGTCGTCAGGCGATCGTCGACTCGTACCGGATCGTCTGCATCTGCAACAAGATTCGCCGCGGCACGATCCTGAAAGCGATCGACGCCGGCGCCACCACTCCTGCCGACGTGCGCCGCATGACCCGGGCTGGCGGGGGACCGTGCAAGGCCGAGCGTTGCGGCCCCCGGGTCGTCGAGATGTTGCGACTGGCGCGTGTTGGGACTTGCGAGGGCGGGGGCGGGTGATACCAAACGCTCAAGCGCCGGTGCTGCAGGCACGGCGCCAGAACCATCCCCGGCGGTGCCGGGACGAAAAACAAAAGGAGACCTCGAAGTGGCACAGCTCAAGGGTTCAAAAACGCATGATAATCTCAAAGGCGCTTTCGCCGGCGAGTCGCAGGCCAACCGGCGCTATCTTTATTTCGCACGGCGGGCCGATATCGAGGGTTATCCCGATGCCGGCGGGCTTTTTCGCAACACGGCCGAAGCGGAAACGGGCCACGCCTTTGGGCATCTCGATTTCATCAAGGAAGTTGGCGACCCGGCGACCGACCTCCCGATCGGCGACACCGAAGCCAATTTGAAGGCGGCAGTGGCCGGCGAGACCTACGAGTACACCGAGATGTACCCGGGCTTTGCGAAAACCGCTCGTGAAGAAGGTTTTCTGGAAATCGCCGAATGGTTCGAGACTCTGGCGCGGGCAGAGAAATCCCATGCCGGCCGCTTCCAGAAGGGCCTCAACGAGCTCGCGGATTGATGGGCTTCCGGGCTGTGGCGAAATCAATTACGATTTCGCCACGACCCGGAAATGAGGCAACTTTATGCGCCGGGTAATTCTTGACGATATTATGGGTCCGACCCGCTACTTTGGGTTGCGCGACGAACAGCGTAGGCACATTATCGACCTCAAGCGGGTTCGACGCGTGCTGCTCGGCGATGCCGTGAGCCTGGTGTTCGAGAACTTCGATACCGTGCGCTTCCAGACCCAAGAGATGGTCTTCGTCGAACGCATCACCGATCTCGATCTGCTGCGGAAAGAAATCGAGACCTACAACGATTTGCTGCCGGACCCGGGCGAGCTCTCGGCGACGTTGCTGGTTGAAATTACCGAGCAGGAGCAAATCCGGCCCATGCTGGAATCGCTGATTGGCCTGGATGAGCATGTGCGGCTTGAGATCGACGGCGTCGCGGTGCCGGCCGTTTTCGAACCCGGACGTTCGCGCGAGGATAAGATTTCGGCGGTGCAATACCTGCGCTTCCGTCTCGATCCTCCAGTTCAGCAGGCTCTCGGGCGCCCGGGAACGCGCGTCGAGCTGATCGCCGACCACCCCAACTATCAACACCGGGCAGCGCTCGACGAAGTACAGCGAGCCGCACTGGCCGAGGATTTCGCGGGCTGAACGGACGAGGTCATGGACGAAATCCAAACTGACGAGATCCCACTTTTTCCGCTGCCCAACGTCGTTCTTTTTCCGGGGGCACGGCTGGCACTGCGGATTTTCGAGCCGCGCTACCGCGAGATGGTGACCGATGCCCGCAGCGGCCCCGGTCTGGTTGGCATGACCGTTTTGCGCGGCGATTGGCAGCAAGATTACGAAGGTTGTCCGGAGATCTATCCGCTCGGTTGCGTCGGGCGGATCATCGATTTCGAACCACTCCCCGACGGGCGCTCCAACCTCGTCCTGCTCGGCTTGCAGCGCTTCTGTATTCGCGACGAACTTCAGGGCCGGGTCTACCGGCGGGCCAGTGTCGATTGGCTTGAAGAGCCCGGCGAAGCACCGGAGCAAAGCATGATTGATGGCCTGCGCGAAGCCGTTGAATTGCTGCTGCGCTTGAACCCCGAAAACGCGGCGGCTGATCTCTGGGCCGCGCTGCCCACCGACCCCAGGCGCATGATCGACCAATTGGCTTTCCTGCTGCCGCTCAGTCCGCTCGAGAAGTTCGCCCTGCTGGAGTGTTCGGGTGCCTCGGCCCGGGCGTCGCGCATGATTGAGATTGTCGAGTTCCGGATCGCGGAAGCGCGCGTACCGCGTGAGGGCAGGGGGCCCTGCCATTGAGTTTACTGGCCGAAAACAGCGGTTGTTCGATGGACTTTTGCCCCCACCGGAGTGCTGCATGGCGGTGATCCCGACAATCCTCGCCTGGCTGGTGCTTGTCGCCGGTGTCGCCACCTTCGTCATCGGCGTGGCCGTGGGTCGCGGCGCGGCCACCGTCGAAACCTTGCTCTATTCGGGCATGGGGACGCTGATCCTGCAGTTCTTTGCCGCCCTGGTGACGACCGTGCATGGGCGGCTCCTCGACGCGGCTCAACCGCCATCCTGAGCGGGAGTCATCGACGATTGTTAAACAGAGGCCATCGGAGGCCCCATGAAACGCACCTGGAACCAATTGCTCGAAGAAGCGCGCGCAGCCGTGCCCGAGGTGACGATCGATGACGTCCGGGGTCGGCTGGTCGGCAACGGCGGGACGGTCCACCTGATCGATGTGCGCGAGCGCGAGGAATACCGCGAAGGCCACCTGGAGGGTGCGCTCTCGCTGCCCCGGGGTTTCCTCGAGATGCGCATCGAAGAAACGGTGGCGGACCGCAACGCTCCGATCATAGCCTATTGCCAGGGCGGCACCCGCTCATTGATCGCCGGCAAAATCCTCCACGAAATGGGCTACGCCAACGTGGTTTCGATGATCGGCGGCTTTGGGGCCTGGAAGGGTGCGGGCTATGCCTGGGTCGCGGATCGTCAATTCACCGCCGATCAATTGCAGCGCTACAGCCGCCATTTCCTGCTGCCGGAAGTTGGCGAAATCGGGCAAGCAAAACTGCTTGACGCGCGCGTGCTGCTGATCGGCGCTGGCGGCCTCGGCTCGCCGACCGCGTACTACCTGGCCGCAGCCGGCGTGGGCACGATCGGCATCGTCGATGATGACACGGTTGATCGCTCCAACCTGCAGCGCCAGATCCTCCACAACGAGGAACGGGTCGGTATGCCGAAAGTGGAGTCGGCTCGATTGACGCTCACCGGGCTCAATCCCGACGTCAAGGTTATTGGCTACCAGGAGCGCGTCAACTCGGAAAATATAATGCGCTTGATTGCCGACTACGATATCATCGTCGATGGATGCGATAATTTTCCCACCCGCTATCTGGTCAACGACGCCTGCGTCTTTACCGGCAAGACCAACGTGCATGGCAGCATCTTTCAGTTCGAGGGCCAGACCACGGTTTTCAAGCCCGGCGACGGGCCCTGCTACCGCTGCCTTTTCCCCGAGCCGCCGCCTCCCGGTGCCGCGCCTTCGTGCGCCGAGGCCGGCGTTCTGGGTGTGCTGCCCGGGCTGATCGGCTGTATCCAGGCGGTCGAGACTGTCAAGCAGATTCTCGGTGTGGGCCGTTCGCTGGTCGGTCGCTTGTTGCATATCGATACGCTTTCGATGGAAATCCGGCAGATGCGCCTGCGCAAGGATCCCGAGTGCCCGGTCTGCGGTGTCGCGCCGACGATTCGCGAGTTGATCGATTACGAGGAGTTCTGCGGGCTGCGCGCCGGCCACGCGGCTTGAGGCTCGGGATCGCCGGGTGCTGACGATGAAGATCCGGGTCCGGCTCCACGCGACGTTGCGGCCCTATCTGCCAAGCTTAACCGAGGGCAATCTGCTCGAGGTCGAGCTGCCTGCCGGCGCAACCGCCGGCGACGTGGCGCGGGCTCTTGGGATCCCCGAAGGTTTTGCCGGGGTCGCTTTTTCTGGCGGCGAGAAGCGCGAGATGCACGATGCGCTCCAGCCGGGAGAGGAACTCGATCTCTTCCCGCCGCTTGCCGGCGGCTGAACCGGGCCGGCCAAGACGCCTGAATCGGGGCAAGCGCCTCCGAGGGAGGGGTGGCACCGAGCCCCACCTTCGAGGCCGGCTATCCCGGACGCCGAAGGGGAAGGGCCCCCGAAAGGGAAGGGCCCCCGAAAGGCGGGCAAAAAAAGCCCCGGGGACGTTGTCCGGCACCGATTCAATCGGTCCCGGCCCCGCTGGTGAGGCGGGGCGTCCCCGGGGGCGATGGCGCCTGGTCTTCTCCCAAGCCACCACGAAAATAGGATGTCTCGTAGTCGGGCCTAGGAGGCCGCCACCTCACAGGTCACCTGAATACATTCACTCACTTGACGATCACCTCCCATTCCCGGCGCCGTCGGGGGTCCAGGGGGCCTCCGACCATTTTCTGCGGAACCAGTTCCGCACCATCCACCCGTCCGATGACCGCCGTTGGCACCTTGGGGCTGGCCCGCCGACGGGCCGACACTCTGTCGGTCGCCGACTCTCGGACGCTGTGTTCGTCCGGACCTGCATGAATGGTACTGCTGTCCCGAGACGTAGTAAAGCCCAAACCTTTTCACCCGCAGCGAAGCTGCCCGAAAATACAGATGAGCCGATTCAGGGAGATTCAGAGATGGAAACCGAAGACATCTTGTTCGAGCGAAGAGGCGAAGTGGCCTGGGTCACGATCAACCGACCGCACGTCAGAAATGCCCTGCACCCGCCCTGCCACGATCGGTTGGAGGAAATCTGGAACGAGGTTGCGGAAGACCCCGAAATCTGGCTGGCTGTGCTCACGGGCGCAGGTGATCTGGCCTTCTCGGCAGGTAACGATTTGAAATGGACCGCCGCAAACGGCGGGCAGCTGCCTGCGATGCCAAAAGGTGGCTTCGGCGGCCTTTGTTCCCGTTTCGATCTTGTCAAACCTGTAATTGCACGGGTGAACGGACTCGCTCTCGGCGGTGGTTTTGAACTCGCTCTTGCCGCCGATCTCATCGTGGCTTCGGATACAGCCCGCTTCGGTCTGCCCGAGCCGAAGGTCGGGCTGATGGCCGCCGCCGGTGGGGCGCAGCGTCTGGTCCGGCAGTTGCCGCTCAAGCAGGCCATGGGGATGCTGCTCACAGGCGAGCCGATTTCGGCGGCGCGCGCTCTCGAACTCGGCCTGGTCAACGAGGTCGCGCCGTCGGCAGACCTCGACGCCGCGGTTGATCGCTGGGTCGAGCGGATTCTCGCTTGTTCGCCGCTCAGCGTTCGCGCCAGCAAACAGGCGGCGATGGGCAGCCTCGATCGGCCGCTCGATCAATGCGTCTCACCGGCGCTCTACCCGGCGGTGCGCACGCTCTTTACCTCCGAGGACAGCAAAGAGGGGCCACAGGCCTTCGCCGAAAAGCGCAAGCCTGTGTGGAAGGGACGCTAGCCCGATCGAAACGGGCGCGATGTTCCGCGCCAGCCGGTCGACGATTTTCTGCGACACGTTTACGTCTGCTAGAAAGTTCAGGCAGCTGACGGAAGCTCTACGAAGCGCTCAGCTTTTGGCGCGGGAAACGTATTCGCCGGTGGCGGTATCGACGCGGATCGTTTCGCCGGGCTCGATGAAGCTCGGCACCTGCACGATCAGGCCGGTCTCGGTGGTGGCCGGTTTGAGCTGGGCCGAGGCGGTGGCGCCCTTGATCCCCGGGGCGGTCTCGGTGATTGTCAGATCGACCGTCTTCGGCAACTCGACGCCGATCGGCCGGCCTTCGTGGAATTCGATTTCGATCTGCGTGTTGGGCAGCAGGTAAGCCTCGCTGCCAGCCAGATCTTCCTGGCTGAGCGCGATCTGTTCGAAATTCTCGGCGTCCATGAAATGCCATTTTTCGCCGTCGCCGTAGAGAAACTCCATCATCCGCTGTTCAAGCTGTGCCCGGTCGACCCGGTCCTCGGAACGGAAGCGATGTTCGGTGCCGTTGCCGGAACGCAGGTTGCGCATCTTGGTCTGCACCATGCCCCGCCAATTGCCGGGGGTGATGTGGATGACGTTCTGGATGCGGTGCAGGTCGCCGTTGTGCACGATGACCATGCCGGGTCGCATGGATGTAGCGTTGATGAGCATGGTTCGGGACTTCGCCTCTCCGACAGGTTGCAGCGGTTTACCGCGTTTCGGGTAGCCGTTGCGGCTCGCTCCTGCACCCCTTGGGCGGGCTCAATGCCGAAGCGAGAATGTGATGGTGGCGAGCAGCAGCAGCGCGACGCTGATCGCCGCGCCGCGCAAACGGGCGGCAAGGGAGTTGATCCGGGCGGCTTCGGGGGGCTCGCCATAGCCCTCCTCCCGCACCAGCCGGTGGCCGATGCCCATCGAAAGCCAGGTGCCTGCCATCACCACCAGAAAGGCCAGCCCGAGTTTACTCGCAAAATGCTGCGCAAAACTGGTGAAATACTCGAAACCCAGGTCCTGCTTCAGTCCGGTCACCTGGTAGGCACCGGTCATCACCAGCACCCCAAGCAAAGCGATCAGCGCCGGATCGATCACCTTGAGAACCGAGGCCAACGCGGCCCGGGTCGCAGCCGCATCCCCCAGCCGTCGGCTGCGGGGCACAACCACAAACGCCAGCCCCAGACAGAGCCCAAGCGTCAACGAAGCGGCGAGAACATGAAGAATATGCAGCACGAGGATCTTCAGTAGCTGTAGACGGGGGCGCGAAAAAGGGTGCGGATGCAGGTGGCGTGCGCTTCCACCGACACGCGCGCTCGCGAGTTGAGGGGGCCGCTGCTCGAACCCTTGCGCCGGATGCGGGTTCCACCGACACGCGCGCTCGCGAGTTGGCATCGTCGCCGCCACGGTCCGGGCCCGGATGCGGGTTCGGCCCGCACAGGTGCTAGAAAAGCAGCGCCTGCTGGCTGCGCGCCCGGGCCAGACCGGGGGGCCCAAGATGACGATGCAGATCGAGACGCAAGACCAGCCTCTTGGCGACGCTGCCCCGGCGGCCGACGAGGCCGACCCAGTCTGGCTCGCCGTCGGCCAGGTGGTGCGCTTCTCTCCGGGCCTGCGCACCGGCACCGTCCGCATCGCGGGTGGCCGGAATGTCGAGTTTGACCTCCGCTTCGTCGAGGTGCGCGGGCCGGGCCGGCGCTTCCCGACCGAATGGCTGCGACTGGGTCTTGAAGTGGGCTACGACGTGGCCTGGACCCAACGCGGGCTGCGCGTCTGCACGCTCTTTCCTTTGCCGCAACAGTGAATCCGGCTCTTGCGCCCGAGGGTACTTTTACCCGACGGGACGAGGCGGCACAGGCCGTGCCGCGCGCCGTCTACAAGGGCAGCGAGGTGCGGAAGGCGACGTAGCGGCCAAGCAATTCGCCGACAAGCACGGCAAGAGTCGCAATATAAAACAACCCGGTCGCAGCCATGGTCTGCGGGATGGCGAGCACCCGCCCGAGCAGGGCAGCCATGCCGAGGCCCGCCACCGGTCCGAGCAGAATCCGCATGCCGATGATCGGCAGGTTTTGCGATAGAGCGACGCTCTCCGAGGGCCAGAGCAATGCGAATGCGACGCCGAGAAAGAGGATCTGGGCCCAGAGGGTGCCGACGAACCATTTGAAGGCGCGCTGAAAGGGCTCGATCTCCAACCCGGGATCGACCAGGTACCAATGCCCGATCAGCATCCCGTTGACGACGCTGCCGAGCAGGAGAGCACCCGTGATTCCGTCAAGCGCTCCGAGCACGGGATGGCCCGGGGTCAGGCCCGCGGCCGCGACGGCCACCGCCACCAGACCCGCTAAGAGGCTGGCTGCATAGAGCCGCGCCCGCCAAGCCTCGCGTTCGCCCCAAAGTGTGACCATATAGCCGACACAAAGGAGGAGAAAGCTGGCCCAGAGCACGCATTCCACCGGGCTGATGCCGCTCAAGGGTCGGGTCAACCAGAGCCAGAACGTGCCGCCGGCGCCGACCAGCAACATGCTCAGGAAGACGCCGACGCTGGATTTGTAGTAGCCGCGCGCCATATCGTGAAAGGGCGGCACGGCAAGAGCGAGCAGGCCGCCTGCGGCGAGCTGGCAAAAAACGAGCAGATAACAACGGGCGAAGAGCGTCATTCCGGGTCCGATCGAGCCGTGGTAGCATGCGCGCCTGCATGCTGAAGCCCCGCCGCAGACGCCCCTCGCTCTGGCCCCTGATGGTCGTATTTTGGGTTTTGTCGGGCGTGACGATGCCTCTGCCGATTGCAGCCATGCCCGGGCCCGGGGATGCGGCCGATCCGCTGCCCGAAATCCGGCTCGACCTCCAGCGGCTTCAAGAAGCGGTCGATCGACTGCAAAGGACGATGGATACCATGGTCCAACGCGGTCTGGTGGTGGGCCCAGCCAAGCCGGAGAGCGAGCGCAAGCCTTTGATCGACCCAAGCCAGCTTTTCGGGCGCGCCATCGAGAAGGGCCAACGACTGGGGCCGGCTGACGCTCCGATCCAGATCCTCGCCTTTGCCGATTTCGAATGCCCCTATTGCGCCCGCAGCGCGGGCATCGGTCCGCACCTGGTCCGCGAGAGCAAGGGCGAGGTCGCCTATGTCTTCCGCAACAATCCCCTGAAGCGCCATAAACGGGCGATCGAAGCCGCTCGTGCGGCCTGGGCGGCGGGGCAGCAGGGGAAATTCTGGGAAATGCATGACGCGATCTTCAAGGTGGGACGCAAGCTCAAAGATGTCGATTTCATCGAGATGGCGAGCGGCCTTGGATTGGATCGGGAGCGCTTTGCGACGGATCTGAGTTCACCGCAATCACTTCGTTTGGTGGAGCAAGATCTTTTCACGGCGCGCCTGATGCAGGCCAGGCAGACCCCGACTTTTTTCGTCAACGGCAAGAAGATTGTTGGCGCCGATATCGCGATTCTGGTCAATGCCGTCGACGCGGCGCGCGAGCAGATCCAGCAGGATCAGGTCGCTTCAGAACCTGTGCCGGAAGCCGAGGACGCCCCGGCGGCGGCCTCTTCCCGTGCACCCTGAGCCGCTCCGCTGGATCGCAAAAGCTCGACGCCATCGTTACGGCTTGCCCGAGCTCGTTGTCCGGGCCATGCTGGAGCAGCCCAAAGGAGGAGACCATGATGACGCAGCGACGAAGCTGGTTCTTCCGTCTGACGACGGTGATGACCTTGGTGATCGGCAGCCTTGCCGCCGTCCCGGCTCGGGCCGACGAGGATCTCTGGGCCTCGGATCTGAGCATCGACGAAAGCTTGGAAATCGAGGCGATAAATCGCCGCCCCTCGGGGCCGGTACCCTCCGGCACGCGCGCCTTGACCTCGATTGCGGCTGTTTTGATGAACGTGGTCGTGATGCCCTTGCGTTTTGTGGTCGGGATCGCCGGCGCCGAACTGGGTGGTCTCACAGGTGCACTGACTCTTGGCGATGAGAAGGCGGCGGCCGGGATCTGGAATGTGACGACCGATGGCTCCTATACCGCGACGCCCGAGGCCATCGAGGGCGAGCAGCCGCTGGCGTGGGGCGGCAACCACCCGTGAAGCCCGCACCTTTGTCGCTTCGCCGGCTGGCCTGATAAAGCCATTGCGTGGCCGAGGGCATCAAACGAACGACGGTCGGTGAGGTACTCGATCTCGCGCTGGATCTCGAGCGCAAGACGATGGCGCTCTACGCCGAAATCATGCGTTGTTTCGGCGATGAACCGGAACTGCGGCAGTTCTGGTTCGGCATGGCCAAGAACGAGGCGGCGCATTGCGGCGCGCTGATGCTCGTCGGCTGCATCCTGCGCAACGAACCCGAATTGGGGCTCGATTCGCGGATCCTCTTCGATACCCATACCGGGATCCGCCTGCGTTCACTCTTGACTGGTTTCCGGCGCGAGGTGCGCCGTGGCGTCGTCGCCGAGCGGGCCTTTGAGATGGCGCTGGACCTCGAGAGTTCCGAGCTTGAGGACGTGGTGGTCGATCTGCTCAAGGTGGTGCAGGATCCGGCCTGGCGCGACCGTGCCGTCAAGATGCTGATCCACGATCTCGGCGATCTGAGCTACATGATCGAGAAGCACACCTCGAACGCAGCCCTGCTGGCGCGCGCCGACGGCCTGCTCGAACGCCGCCTTGGCTACGGCCATGGACCCGCCGAATCCACGCCGGGGCGCGGCAGCAAGCCAGCATCAAGCCGTCCTGCCGCCGGCGGCGGCACGGTCGGGCGCCGCGGGAAAACAGCGCGGGGCGCGTGAGCACCCGACCGGCCGCACGCCGGTCCCGGCGACCGGGCGCGTTGGGGGGAGTTGCGCCCGGGTTGCCGGGACCGACCGGGGTCAGTTGCTGAAGGTCGCGGCGCGAACCGCCAGCGGCGGCGGCTCAAAAGGCCCGAAGGGCGTGCCGCGCTCCTCGGAGAGTTTGGCGATGCAGGCGCGCGCCAGCTTGCTCGGGCTGGCATGGCCATTCTCCCAGCGGTTCACCGTACTTACGGTGATTCCGAGGGTATGGGCGAATTCTTCCTGCGTCATCTCAAGACGTCGTCGCAGGTTCCGGATGGGGTTCTCTGTACCGTTCAACATGATGGTAGCCTCCTTGGATGCCTCTGCATCTCTCCCAATGAGACGCATGGCGGAGCGCATCTATTCAAAGGCCAGAGCTTGTTTTCCGCTGGGGGGCGGCGAGACTCCGGGGCAGGGGCTAGAAGGTGCGTCCTGACCATGCCTGCCGTTGCATGCGCAAAAGCCCGGGCCAACGTCGCCCTGGTCAAGTATTGGGGAAAACGAATCGGCCCCGGAAACCTTCCCGCCGTGGGCAGCCTTTCGCTCACTCTCGACGGCCTTCTGGCGATCGCGCGGGTTGGACCGCGGACCGAAGGCAGCCCGGCTTTTCTCAACCGGGCTCAGCCGGTTGGTGGAGTGGCGGCGGAGAGGATGGAAGCTTTCCTCGATCGTTTGCGCGGACTCGTCCCCGACGCGCCACCTCTCGCCGTGGATGTCGAGGTCAATTTCCCGGTGGGTGCGGGTCTGGCGTCGTCGGCAGCTATTTTTTGCTCGACGACAGCGGCGGCACTCTCCGTGCTCGGCGTCGTCTGCGATCGGAGCCAGCTCTCGCGCTTGGCCCGGGAGGGTTCGGGTTCGGCCGCGCGCTCGGTGCACGGGGGGTTCGTCGAATGGCGTCGCGGCGTGCGCCCCGACGGCGAGGACTCGGTGGCGGAACCGTTGCTCGCCGCTGAAGCATGGCCCTTGGCGATGGCGGTTGCTGTTGTTGAGCCAGGGCCCAAGGCCTTTGCGTCGCGTGATGCCATGGCTCACGTCGCCGCGACCTCGCCATTTTTTGCTGCATGGGTACAGGCACAGGAGGCTGATCTGGTTTCGGCTCGGGCGGCGCTGGTCGCTCGCGATCTCGAAAGTCTCGGCCGGATCACCGAAGAGAATTGTCTTCGTATGCATGCCACCTGCCATCTGGCGCGGCCCGCAATACTTTATGCACGACCGGCAACCCTGGCGGCGATCGGGGAGATCCGGCGGATGCGGGCCGATGGCCTGGCCGCCTGGTTCACCATGGATGCCGGACCGCAAGTCAAAGCACTTTGCCGAGCGGAGGATCTCGAAGCCGTGGCACAAAGGCTCTCTGTGGTGCCTGGGGTCCGACAGGTTCTGCGCGCCGGGGCAGGGCCAGGTGTTGAGATGCTCGAGGGGGATGTGCCGTGGCGCTGAGGGTTTCTGCGCCGGGCAAGCTCTTCGTCGTCGGCGAGTATGGCGTGCTGCTCGGTGGTCCCGCCGTTGTCGCTACCGTCGACCGTCGTCTCGTTTGTCGTATTCAGGGTTCATGCTGGCCGGCGCGACTGGAACTGCGCTCGGCGGAGCTTGCCGCCAGTTGGGAAACGAGTTCGGGTCCCCCCGACGAACTGCCGCAGGGTCTCCGCTTCGCCGCCGAGGCCCTGCGCAGTGGCCTCGCTGCGGCTCGTCCGGCGCAGGAGGACCGCTTGCCGGAGGGAGTCCTCCAGGTTGAAATCGAGCAGGGTCTCGACGGTCGAGACAGCAAGCTCGGGCTTGGCGGAAGCAGTGCCGTTGTCGCGGCGGTGCTGGCTGCGGTGCAGGCGCACCTCGACGGGGGAGCGCTGGCCGTAGGCGAAGATCGACGTGCCCTCGCCGTGCGGGCGATGCTCGTCCACAGGAAGGCGCAGGGTGGGGGTTCGGGGGTCGATGCCGTCGCTGCCGTTCTGGGGGGGACGATCTTCGTTCGCGCCAGCCTTCCTGGGCCGGGCGAGCCTGACGATGTTGAGTCTGTGATTGTATCGGCGATCCCCTTGCGGCTGCCAGAATCGCTCAAATTTTATGCGGTAGCGACGAAGCGCGCCGCCAGCAGCGGCCCGCGTGCCGACCGCTTCATCGCTGTCGCGCAGGGACAAGGGCCGCTCGGGGCAGCTGGAGCCAAGCTGCTTCGCGATTGGTCAAGCGCCATCGAGGCTTGTGTCATGGAGTTCCGGGATGCCTGTCACCAGGGGGAAAGCCCCTCCGTGCTGGCCGCTTTCGGGCGGGCCGGTCGGCTGCTCACCGTGCTGGAACGGTTGGCGGGCCTGCCGATCCAGAGCGCCGGCCTGCGGCGGGCCTGTGCGATTGCAGCCGGGCTGGGTGTGGTCGCCAAGCCCTCTGGCGCGGGTGGTGGTGATTGTGCGATTGCGATCGTCCAGCAGCACCAGGTTCAGGGTCTATGTCAGGCCTGGCGCGAGGGCGGCTTGGAGCCGCTCGATCTACGTTTCGGGGACGAGGGTATTCGACTCGAGGAGGCGGCTTGAAGATCGAACGTAAGGCGTCGCCGAAAAACGCGAAAAAATCCTCGCGCATCGGAGAGCGCAAGCAGGCGCATCTCGATCTTTGTCTCGAAGAGGACGTCAGCGCGGCGGAACGCACCACCCTGCTCGAAGAAGTGGATCTGATCCATGACGCACTCGCTGATCTGGCGATGGAGGAGATCGATCTGGAGACACGCTGGCTTGGGCACCGGCTTCGCTTGCCGCTGCTCATCACCGGCATGACCGGCGGCACCGCCCAGGCCGCCCGCATCAACCGCGATCTGGCAACGCTGGCGGCTGAACTTGGCATTGCCTTCGGTGTCGGCAGCCAGCGCGCGATGGACGAAGATCCCGATCTCGCCTGGACCTTCGATGTCCGCCGCGAGGCGCCGGATCTCCTTCTGTTGGCAAATATTGGGATCGCGCAGGCCAGGTCGTTGCCCGTGGCTCGGGTCCAGCGCCTGGTCGAAGGCATCGCAGCGGACGCGCTTTGCGTCCATCTCAATCTTGCTCAGGAACTCGTCCAGCCCGAGGGTGATCGCGATTTTCGTGGCGGGCTGAAAGCGATCGGGAAACTGGTTCGTGCGCTTGATGTGCCGTTAGTGGTCAAGGAGACGGGTTGCGGCTTGTCGGGCGCGGTTGCCGAGCGCTTGCGCGGAGTCGGGGTGCGCGATGTCGATGTTTCGGGGGCGGGCGGCACGTCCTGGATTCGCGTCGAGGCTCTTCGCGCGCCGGAAGCCGCCGAGCTCGGCGAGGTTTTGCGCGATTGGGGCATTCCAACGGCCGCGAGTCTCCTCGGCGCGCGGGCGGCGGGCTTGCGTTGTGTCGCCAGCGGCGGCATTCGCAACGGGCTTGACGTCGCGCGCGCGCTGGCGCTCGGGGCATCGATCGCCGGTGTCGCGCTGCCGGTCTACCGGCGCTACCGCGCTGATGGCGTCGAGGGAGCGCGGGCGCAATTGCGCGCCTTCGAGCGTCAACTTCGGACGGTTATGCTCTTGACGGGAAGTCGGCGGCTCGTCGAACTGGCGCGTGCACCCCGTCTGCTGGGGCCTCGGCTTTCCGCGTGGCAGCGCTTTTTTTCGCGCGCGCCGCGTGGGGCACGCGCAAAATGACTCTTCTCAGTTCGCGGCTCCCGGGTTTTCATAAGCTGACACTGGACGAGCGTTGGCATTCGCTCGCCGTCGCCGCCGGACTTGATGCGGCCGAGCTGGCTCTTCTCGCCGACGAACGGCCGTTGCCGCTCGCTACCGCCATCGGGCTGGCCGAGAACACCGTGGGGCTCCTCGCTCTGCCGCTCGGCATCGGACTCAATTTCGTCGTCAATTCAAAAGCAGTCCTGGTGCCGATGGTGACCGAGGAGCCTTCGGTGATTGCGGCCGCGAGCAATGCGGCTCGACTCGCCCTGGCCGGCGGCGGTTTCATGGCTGACGCCGATCCTTCTGTCATGATCGCCCAGATCCAGCTCTGCGACGTCGCCGACCCCGAAGCGGCGCGGCTGCGCCTGCTGGCTGCCGAAGCGGCGATTCGGGCCAGCGTCGACCGCGCTGCGCCTGGCATGGCACGGCGCGGCGGTGGCGCCCGCGGGGTCGAGGTGCGGGTTGTCGATGCCCCGCTGGGGCGGCGCTTCGTCGTGGTCCATTTGCTGGTCGATGTGGGCGACGCGATGGGCGCCAATGCCCTCAATTCGATCGCCGAGGCTTGTGCACCCGAGATTGCCGAAATTGCCGGCGGTCGGGCGGCTCTGCGTATCCTCTCGAATCTGGCGGATCGTCGCCTGGCGCGGGCTTCGGTTGAAATCCCGTTTGCGACACTTGGCACGGCCAGCCTGTCCGGCGAAGCGGTTGCCTTTGCTGTCGAGGAGGCGAGCCTTTTTGCCGAGGCCGATCCATGGCGTGCGACGACCCATAATAAAGGCATCATGAATGGGATTGACGCCGTGGCGCTGGCGACCGGCAACGATTGGCGGGCGTTGGAAGCCGGGGCCCATGCTTTTGCGGCCCGCTCGGGCGCGTATGGTGCCCTCTCGACCTGGCGCAGTGGTGCGCTTGGGTTGGTGGGGCGGATCGAATTACCGATTGCGGTCGGCACCGTCGGTGCCACTGTCGAGGGCAACCCTCGGACACAGCTCGCGCTTCGTTTGTTGGGCAATCCGGGGGCGCGCGATCTCGGCGGTATCTTGGCCGCGGTTGGACTGGCCCAGAATCTCGGAGCGCTTCGGGCGCTGGCGACCGAGGGTATCCAGCGGGGCCATATGGCGCGCCATGCGCGTGCGGTCGCGTTGGCCGCCGGCGCGACAGCCGGGCAGGTCGATGCCATCGCAGAGGCGCTGATCCAACTCGGCGACATCAAGGTCGAGCGGGCCCGGGTGCTCTTGCGGGAAGCCGGCGCGTGAGTCGGCTTGAGCCTGTCCGAGACGGCGTCGGCCGGGCCTCGGGCAAGGTGATCCTCTTCGGCGAGCACGCCGTCGTGTATGGTCAGCCCGCCCTTGCCGGGCCCTTATGTGTCGGGCTCTGTGTCCGCTTGACGAGTCGGAGTGGTGCCGCAGCGCTCCCGGCGCGGCTTGGCAAGGCGCTCGCCCTTGCTGCGCTTGATTTCCCAGTCGGGCTGCTGACTGATCTCGAAGTGAACGTGAGCGGGGACCTGCCGGAGGCCGTTGGTCTCGGCAGTTCTGCGGCTCTTTCGGTGGCTCTGGTGCGCGCCCTGGCCGACTCAACAAACACGATCCTTGAATTGGGAGAACTGATCCAGCGGGCCAACCGGGTCGAATCCTTTTTCCATGGCCGGGCCTCCGGAGTCGATGTCGCCGCGGCGGCGAGTCCGGGCTGGATCCGCTTCACGTGCGGCGAACCGCCAAGTATTCAAGCCTTGACTACGGTTGCAGCATTCGATCTGGTTGGGATTGAGAGCGGTGCGACGCATCGCACCGCCCGGACCGTCGGTGCGGTGGCGGCCCGTCATGCCGCAGATCGCTGCGTCATCGAAGAGCTGTTCCGGGAGATCGGCGCCATCGTCGTTGCGGCCGAGACGGCACTCGGCAGCGGGGACCTCGTGGAACTCGGTGTGCTGATGCTCGAGAACCATCGCCTCTTGAAGGCTTTGGGGGTTTCGACGGACGGCCTTGACCGGGCGGTCACAGTGGCCCGGGAGAATGGCGCCCTGGGGAGCAAATTGACGGGCGGCGGCGGGGGCGGGTTGGCCATGGCCCTGATGCCGCCGGGCGAGGGATTGACGCTGGTTCAGACGCTTGCCCGGCGGGGCTGGTCCAGTCGGGTATTGACGTTTCCGACCGGGGACGCAGATGCTACCCTCGGGTTGAGGCGAGGGCCAAGCTGATGACCGAAAAGAATTCCACAAAGCCGCCTGCCGCATCGAGCCCGGGTCGTCCGGCCTCCTGGTGGGTGCCGGCTGTTGTGGTTCTGACCCTTTTGCTCCTGGCTCGGGCGGCCTGGCAGACCGGCGACACCCGCGCGGCCCTGGTCACGGCTGTGCAGGTCGTCGGGGTCTCGGTCGTCGTCCGGTTCGCCTTGCGGCGCGCTGAGGCAAGCCTGCGCGAGGGCGAGCGTCGGTGGCGGGGGACGCCAAGCTCTGGTACCAGCCCGGACCGGCGACGGACACGTTCCCATGGCTGACGAACCACCACAGGAGGAACCGCGCGTCGCGTTCCGCGAGCTCGATCTCCCCGAGGAGGTCCAACTCGGCATCGAAGCCGCGGGTTTCACCCACGGCACGCCCATCCAATCGCGAATCCTGCCCTTGGCGCTTCTCGGTCGGGATGTGGCCGGACAGGCGCAGACCGGAACCGGCAAGACCGCAGCTTTTCTGATCACGATCCTGACCCGCCTCCTGCGCAACGACATTCCGCGCAGGCCCGGTCGGCCGCGGGCTCTGATCATCGCACCCACTCGTGAACTCGCGATCCAGATCTCGGCCGATGCCAAGGTGCTCGCACAGGCGACCGGTCTCATCGTCCAGGCGGTCTACGGCGGCGTCGATTATAAGAAACAACGCGAATCTCTGGGTGAAAATGTCGATATCCTGGTCGGCACGCCGGGCCGTCTGATCGACTACTTGAAGCAGTCGGTCTACCGGCTCGACGGGGTCGAGGCCTTTGTCGTCGATGAAGCCGATCGCATGTTCGATATGGGCTTCATTCAGGATTTACGCTTTTTGCTGCGACGCTGCCCACCGCCCGGAAAGCGCCAGGCGATGCTCTTCTCGGCCACCTTATCGCATGATGTGATGGAGCTGGCCTACGTTTTCCTGCACGAATCCGTGCGGGTCGAGGTCCAACCCGAACAGGTCGTGGCCGAGCGCGTCGAGCACCATCTTTACCACGTTGGCAACCACGAGAAGATGGGCCTTTTGATCGGAATCCTCCGACACGAGGGACCCGAGCGAACTCTGATCTTTTCGAATATGCGGCGCACCGCAGATACGGTGCACCGCACGCTCGTCGCCAACGGCTACAGCGCTGAACAGATCACCGGCGATATCGAGCAGCGGAAACGCCTGACGATCCTCGAAGATTTTCGTGAGGGGCGGGTCGCGATCCTGGTTGCGACCGACGTCGCTTCGCGCGGCCTTCATATCGATAATGTCACGCACGTCATCAACTACGATCTTCCGTTCGACGCGGAGGATTATGTGCATCGGGTTGGCCGCACGGCGCGCGCCGGCGCGGCGGGCACGGCTATAAGCCTCGCCTGCGAGAACTATGTCGAGGGTCTCGAAGCCATCGAAGCCTACGTCGGTTTCAAGCTGCCGGCCGAGTTCCCGGACGATTCGCTGATTGCCGATTATACGCGGCCGCCCCGTCGCTACGATAGCCGACGGCCCGGTGATCGCGGTGGGCGAGCGGGACCTGGTGGCGGGGGTGGCGGGCCGACGCGCCGCGAACCACGTCGTGACGAACCGCGTCGCGACGAACCGCGGCGCGACGTGCCGCCACGACACCAGCACGCCGCAGCGGCGCACGCTCCAGCAGCCCCCCAAGAAGCTGCGTCAGCGCCCGTAGGCAATTCCGTAGTACCGAGCGGTCAAGTGCTCGCCTCGCCTGCGACAGCGGGCTCGACTGGCGTTGCGGCTGACGACGCCAACCCGGCGAAGAAGCGCCGACGACGACGCAAGCGCAAGGGCGGCACTGCGGCCGCCGGCGCAAGCGGCGAGGGTGGCGAGAGCAGCGGTGGCGACAGCGGCGGCGATCAGGACTGAAGCCCGCGCCGGTTTCCAACCCGCCTTCGCCGGCGCCGAGGCTTGCAGCCGATTACGGGAGGAACTCTCCGATCCCGTCCTTCGTTCGTCAGCCGCCTTCGCCGGTGCCGAGGCTTGCAGCGCCTCATCCCGGAAGGCTAGCCGATCACTGACGATGTTTTTCGGGAATCTGGATCGACTGCGCAACACTCTTGTCTGGGTCTGCGAGCGTGTTCCTTTCTACCGGCAGCGCCTTCTCGAGGCCGGCGTCGACCCGGCCCGCCTCGACAGCGAGTCGCTGCGAAGAATCCCGGTGCTCCGCAAGGCGGATCTCGTCCGCAGCCAGCGGGAACAACCGCCCTTTGGTGAACTGCTGGCGGTAGGCCGCGAGGCCTTCTCCTCGCTCCATACCTCGCCGGGGCCCATCTTCATTCCGCGAATTGCGGAAGAACGCGGTGGCACCGCTGCACTGGTCGAGGAGATCGAGGCCATGGGCGTGCGGCGTGGCGATATTGCCCATGTCACGCTCAACTATCATATCATGCCGGGCGGCCTGCGGATCCACCGCGCCTTCGAGGAGTTCGGCTGCCTCGTCATCAATGGCGGGGTTGGTAATACCGAGATGCAGGTCAAGGTCGCGCGCGCCTGGGGCGCTACGGTCTATGCCGGAACGCCGAGTTTTCTTCGTCAGATAGGTGTCGTCGCCAAAGAACTTGGCCTTGACACACGAAAGGATCTACCCTACCGGCTTGGCTTCTCAACGGCGGAAAAATTGACCCCGGAACTCCGCGAAGAGCTTGACGACACGTTCGGCATCGAGCTTTTTGACCATATCGGCGAGGCCCAGATCGGCCCGGTTGCTGGCGAGTGCCGTGCCCATGCCGGCATGCATCTTTCGGCGAACGATCTTTTTTTTGAGTTTCTCGATCCCGTCAGCGGCGAGCCGACAGAGGCGGGGGGCGTGGGAGAGCTCGTCGCGTCGCACCTCGGCCCGCGCGGTCTGCCGCTCATTCGTTACGCGCCCGGCGACGCCTACCGGCTGCGTGCGGGCGGGTGCTCCTGCGGCAACCCGGCGCCGCGCGTGGACTTCTTCGGCCAGGTGGGAGGGATTCGGAAGATCAAGGGCGTGCTGGTGCATCCGATCGCGGTCGCCGACCTGATCGCAAGCCATGCCGGCCTTGGCCGTTTTCAGATTGTGGTCGAGCACCGCTCCGGCGAGAGTTTCGAGCGGGCCACTCTGCGGATTGCCGCCGAGGATCCCACTCTTCTCCTTGAAGCGCGCCGCAGCGTGCTTGAAGCCGCACTCTCGAATGCCGCCAGAAGTACGCTCTTGATTGGCATGGAGATCGAACTGGTGCGGCCGGAAGAGATCCCGGAAGCGGCGGCCGGGCCGGCCTTCGCCGAGGCGATCGTCGAGTCAAAAAGTCCGGTCCTCTCATGAGCGCGCTTCCGACGCAGCCGCCTGCCGGGCAGGCGTTCTACGCACCTGAGATCCAGACGCTTGCGGAAGAGCCGCTTCGGGCGCTGCAGGAAGAGCGGCTGGCAGGTCAGATTCGCCGAATCTTCCAGTTGCCGATCCCGCTCTTCCGCCGCCATCTCGAAGCTGCCGGCATCAAGGATCCGCGCGATTTCAAGGGGCTGGCCGATCTGGCCCGAATTCCAGCCTTGCGTAAATCCGATCTGCGCGCCAGCGAAGCGGCGGTGGCGCCCTTTGGCGATTATCGTGGTTCCACCCCGGAGAGCTGGGTCCGCATCGGTCAAACCACCGGATCGAGTGGGCGGCCGACTCTGATCGTCTGGACGCGGCAGGACCTGGCCGTCGACTACCAGGCGGCCTCCCGGGCGCGCTGGCGCTGGGGTTTGCGGCCCGGGATGGTTTTCGCGCAGGCCCATCCACATGGTCTTTATGCCGGCGGCTGGCATATGAGCCATGGCGTGGAAGCGATGGGTTGTCTCGATATCCCGAGCGGTCCGCCCACCACAGAGGCACACCGGCGGCGAGTGGTACAACTTTGGCAGCGACTGCAACCGGATATGTATCGTCTCTTCGGCAATGCCGGTGTCAAATACTACGAGACCGCCTTGGAGATGGGAATCGACCCGGCACGCGAGCTGCGCTTTCAGCAGGCAGGTGGCTCACATCCTTCCTCGCAATTCGACGCGGTCAGCGCCGGCCTCGAAGCGCTCGGTATGCTGGGCTCGGCTTGCAGCGAAAAGAACGGCGCCCATCTTTGCGAGGACCTGGCCATCGTCGAGGTGGTCGATCGCCGTACCGGCCGACCGGTCGGCCACAACGAGCGTGGCAATTTGATCGTGACGATCCTCGAGAAGGATAATTTCCATATCCGCTACGATCTGGAGGATCTGGTCCGGCTCAATCTTGAGCCTTGCCCCTGCGGCGAGACGCATCGTCGTATGTTTTACGACGGTCGGGTCAGCGATGCGGTGCCGGTGGCCCCCGATGGCCCCGAGGGGCGCAGGGTGGAGATGCTGCCGATTGATGCGGCCCTTCTGCTGCACGATTTCCCCGAGTTGGCGATGCCGTCTGTCGAGTACCAACTCGTCCGTCGGCCAGAGCCCCGTGCCTTTCTCGAATTGCGCGTCGAGGGGCCCGCCGCGGCGGGAGCGACGTCGGATGCGTTGGTGGTGGCGATTTCGGCCCGCGCCCGCGCCCAGTTTGGAATCCCGGTGCGGGTCGAGCTTTTGCCGCGCGGCGGGCTGCCACGCTTTGACTACAAGGCAGCCCGCGTGATCGACGAAGCCGGGTGAAGAGACAGACTTTAATGGATTCCTGGCAACGACCAGCCGCGATCTTCCCAACGGCGCAGGAAATCCTGGCGGATCGCGCCCGGCGCGATCCCGACCGCCCGGCCCTGCATTGGTTCGAGCGGGTTCTTCTCCTGGGCCGCCTTGCCGCGCTGGTGGAGAGCTGGGGCACGACGCTCGCGCCGCGCACGCCGGCCGGCAGTCCGATCGCAATCGTGCTTTCCGAAACCCCGGCGCTGGTCGGCCTCGTTCTGGCGTCCTGGCAAGCCGGGCGAACGGCCGTGCCGCTTGCAGGCGATCTCGCCGATGCCGAACTGGCGCGACGGCTGTGGCTCAGCGCGCCCGGACTGATCGTCGCGCACGAGGAGCATCTCGATCGCGTTCGTGTCGCCGCGCGAGGCTGCGCACAGGAGCCCTCGATTTTTGTCCTCCGGGGACAGAAGCTCTCGGCCGACAGCCGTGCCGTACCTGGCAAGCAGCGTCAGACCAAAAAAGTTGGCGAGCTTGCTCTACACGCCTGGAGCGATTCGTCAGGTCGAGTAGCGCTGGCTTCTGGATTGACGCATGCGAACGTCGTCGCCAGCGCAATCCGGGCCACGGCGGCGCGCGGCGATCGCCCCGGCGAGCTTGCCCTGGTCACGCAGCGGCCCAGCGATGCGGGCGCACTCGTGGCGGATATCCTGGCGCGCCTGCTGGCCGGCGGCATCGTGGCGCTCGCGCCGCGTCCGGGCCGCGACGCCTTGCTGCGCGCGATGGAGGCGGGCCGTCCCGATGTCCTCTCTCTGGATGCAGAAAGCCTCGATATCCTGCTGGCCGAGAGCCCGCTCCCGGCGCGAAGCCTGCGCTCGGTGCGACGGGTGGTGCTGCGGACGCTCGACCTGCCACGCACGGCATTGCGGCGTCTGCATGAGCGGTTGCCCGAGGCCGAGGTGCTGCGGGCTTTCGGCTACCCCGAGACCACTGGCGACCTTCTGCTTGCCCGCCAGGAAACGCTGGAACGCAAACCGGATGGACTCGGCCTGCCGCACCCCGGCATTCTGGTCGGAGCCTTTTCGCCCGAGGGTGCTTTACTCGGTGCGGGCCGGATAGGAGCGCTGGGTTTTCGCGGTGCGGTGGTGATGCGCGGCTACCACCGCAATCCCGCCGCCAGCCGGGAGGCCCTGCACGAGGGCTGGTTCCGGACTCGCGACCTGGGCTACATCGACGACCAGGGCGAAGTCGTGCTGACAGCGCCAGGCGGCGCCAAGGCGACCGCATCGGTCGCTACCCGGCCAAGGGCAATGAGGAAGAAATGATCGACAAGGAAACCACCGACCGACCTTCGCCGCTCGCCGGAATTCGCGTGCTTGATTTCAGCCATCAGGCCGCGGGGCCCTGGGCGACGACGCTGCTTGGCGACCTTGGCGCCGACGTCATAAAAATCGAAAAACCCGGCCGAGGTGACGCCATTCGTCATGCGCAGGGCGAGGACAGCTTCGCGGTCGGCAGCCTGAACTTCTGGGGCCTCAACCGCAGCAAGCGCGGTATTGCTATCGATATCGGGGTATCCGAGGGCCGTGATCTCATCCGGCGGCTGGTGCCGCAGGCGGACGTCGTGCTCGAGAACTTCCGCCCCGGCGTCATGGATCGCAAAGGCCTCGGCTGGGAGGATCTGCATAAGCTCAACCCGCGCTTGATCTATTGCGCCATTAGCGCCTTTGGTACCACGGGTCCGATGGCGGAGAAGCCGGGCATGGACCTGATTCTCCAGGCAACGGGCGGAATCATGGCGATCACGGGGGAGGGTGAGGGGCGCACGCCGGTGAAGGCGGGTCCGCCGGTCGCCGATATCACCACCGGCATTTATGCGGCATTGGCCGTGACCACCGCTCTCTACGAGCGCGAACGGAGTGGTCAAGGCCAGAAGGTCGATCTTTCGATGCTCGATGCGGTCATGACCATGCTCGTCGATGTTGGATTGAAGACGCGCGTCGCAGGCATCCATTTTGGTCCCTTCGGCACCGGCCATCCCGATATCGCCCCCTACCAGGCTTTCCAGGCTCGTGACGGCTATTTTATCGTTGCTTGCTTGACGGGGGCCTTCTGGAAGCGGCTGCCGGCGGCGATCGGTCGGCCCGAAATGCTGGACGATCCACGCTATCGCGGTATGCGCGACCGTGTGAAGCATAAGCAAGAACTGGCGCGCGAGCTGCAGGATACCTTCATGCAGGATTCGGTCGGGCATTGGATCGAAGTGATCGAGGCGGCCGATATTCCGACTTGTCGGGTGAACTCGCTGGAGGAACTTTTCGCCCTGCCTCAGCTCGAGGCGAACGAGACCTTCGTTCGCGTCGCCCACCCGACACGCGGCGAAATCGAGATCTTCAACCATCCGATCCGCTTCCGCAGCAGCCCCGCGCACGTGCGTCGCGGCGCCCCCGGGCTTGGCCAGCATAACGACGAGGTGCTGGAAGAACTTGGCATCGACGCCACTGAACGCGAGCGCTTGCGCGCCGCCGGAGCGATGCCTTGAGCGAACCCTTCATCCGTTATTCGGTCGACGCGGACGGCATCGCCTGGTTGCTCTGGAATCGCCCGGCCGAGAAGAACGCTCTCCTGCCAGAGATGACGGACGACGCCTGCCGCCGACTCGACGAAGCGGCCGCCGACGAAAAGGTGCGATGTTTGGTCTTGTCAGGCGAGGGGGAGGCCTTTTCGGCGGGCGCTGACCTGAAGCGGCTCGCCGAGCCGGGGCGCGTCGGGCGCAATGCGCTCGAGGGCCACGCCCGCGGCCAGCATGGCACAGCAGGCGTGCGGAAAGTGCTCGGGTTTCCGAAGCCGACCATCGCGGCCGTGCATGGCCCGGCTGCCGGCATGGCGTGCGCGTGGGCATTGGCCTGCGATATCGTGGTGGCCGCGCCTGATGCGCGCTTCCACTTCAGTTTCTTGCGCGTGGGTTTTGTTACCGATTGCGGCACGAGTTGGCTGCTGGTGCGACGGGTCGGCATCGGTCAGGCGAAGAAAATTGTTCTGACGAGTGATCCCGTTTCGGGGGCCGACGCTGTGCGGATAGGGTTGGCGGACGAGCTCGCAGAGGCTTCCTCAGACCTGCAGCGGGCTGGTGAGATCGCGCGGCGGATCGGCGAGCGTGCACCGCTGGCGGTGCGCGAGGCGCGGCGGATCCTGGAGTTCGCCCGGACCAGCAGTTTCGACGAGGCCGCCGAGTTGGAAGGTTGGGTGCAGGGGGCTCTTGGCGAGACCGAGGACCATAAAGAAGCCCTGCGCGCCTTTTCCGAGAAGCGCCCGCCCCGCTTTCAGGGACGCTGATGGGTGCGGCGGCAGAGGGCGGGTGGCCGATGAGCCGCAACTCCGTTTCGACGCTGCCCGGCTTGCTCGCGGACACAGCAAGCCGCCATGGCGAGCGCATGGCGTTGGCGTGGAACGAGACCACGCTGAGTTACGCGGAGCTGCTGCGCGAGAGCGGGCGTGTCGCGGCCGGTCTTGCCGAATTGGGCGTCGGGCCCGGCACGCGCTTTGGCGTGCTGCTGCCGAATTGGCCGGAGGTTTTCCCTCTGGTCTTTGGAGCGACACGTCTCGGCGCGACCGTGGTCGCCCTCAACACCATGGCCACCGCCGCGGAGTTGGCCTTCTACCTTGACCATGCCGAAGTCACGCATCTCGCGTACAGCCCGCGCTTTTTGCGCCACGATTACGAAGCCCGCCTCGACGCGGTGCTGGGCGAAACTCCGGCAGTCGGTCGGCGACTGCAGGCGCGCATCGCGGTGTTACACGAGGGCATGCTGCCGCCTGGGGCGACGGCGTATTCAACTCTTGGCAAAAATGCTGCAGCGCCCCCTCCCGATGTTTCCCGGGCCGACGACCCGGCGATGGTCTTCTTCACCTCGGGCTCTACCGCGCGCCCCAAGGGCGTCGTGCACGGACATCGCGCGTTGGCGCATCAGGGCTATACGCTGCCCGTACGGTTTGGGATGGACGCCGACGATCGGGTCTTCGGTGCCCTGCCGATGTTCTTCACCGGCGGCTTTGTCATCATGGCGTTGACCGCGTTTGCAACCGGCGCCGGGTTGGTGCTGCAGGACCATTTCGAGGCCGGAGCGGCCCTCGATTTGATGGAGCGCCACGGCATCACGGTCTACGCCGGCTGGCAGTTGGCCCAGGCCCTCGTGGACCATCCTGGTTTCTCCGAACGGCGACTTTCCCTATGCAAAGGAATCTGGTCAGACGTGGCCGCGGCACCGCTTCTGCTGGCGGCTGACCACCACACGGTGGCGGTCTACGGCATGAGCGAGACGGCGACCTGCATTTCTCAGGCTGATTTTCGCGATCCCCCCGATCTCCGCATGCGAGGCTTCGGGCGCCCTGCCCCCGGCGTCGAGATCGATCTCGTGGAGCCGGGTACCAATCGACAGGTGCCGCGCGGCGAGACCGGCGAAATTCGTGTCCGCGGCCCGTCCTTGATGCTGGGCTACCTTGGGGTTCCGCCGGAAGAGACCTTCGATGCCGACGGCTATTTTCGCACTGGTGATTACGGCCGCTTCGATCAGGACGGGACGCTGCTTTTCGACGGCCGACTGAAGGAGGTCATCAAGACCGCTGGGGTGAACGTGGCCGCCGCCGAGGTCGAAGCGTGTCTGGCTGCGGCAGAGGGGGTGCGCTTTGCGTTTGTCGTGCCAGTGCCACACGCCGTACGCGGCGAGAATGTCGCGGCCTTCGTCGTGCCCGAACCCGGACAAGAGCTCGACCCAAACGCCCTGCTGGCACATTGCAGGAGCGAGCTCGCCACCTATAAAATCCCGCGGCATCTCTTCCGGCTCGAGGAGGCCGAAATCCCGCGCACCGGCACGCATAAGGTAGACAAGCCCGCGCTGCGTGTTCTGGCGGCGACCAATGCCGGCTCGGCCTTCGATCTGATCGAAACCTGAACCTCAGCGCGCACCTTTCAGCGTGCCTTCCAGTTCGGCGCTCGCTTCTCCATGAAGGCTCGCGGCCCTTCCGCGTGATCCTCGCTCTGCTCGACCACTTCGAGATAGCCGGCGGCAATTTCTTCTGCTTGCTCGATCGGCAACCCAAGTCCGCGCAGCACACCGAGTTTGGTGCCCCAGACCGCCAGTGGCGCGTTGCGGCAAAGCATGGCCGCGAGCTCGCGGGCCCGGTCCATCAAGGACTCATGCGTCACCACCTCGGTGACGAGTCCAACCGCCAGGGCACGCTCGGCGCTCATCCTCTCCTGCGAGCCGAGTAGTGCCATGCGGAGACAGACGGCGACCGGCACTCGTCGCGCCATATTGACCATTTCATGCGACGAGACATAGCCCAGCGAAACGTGGGAATCGAAAAATTGTGCTTTTTCAGACGCAATCGGAATATCAGCCTCGGTCACCAGATCGAGCGAAACCCCGTTGACCAGCCCATTGACGGCGGCGATCACCGGCTTCATCACCCCCATCCGACGCGGCGTAGGCAACACCCGGATGTTCTCGATCATCGCCAACTCGCGAAAGCGGTCGATTTTTCTGAAGCCGCCACTCGCGAGCGATTCGACATCGGCCCCGCTCGAAAAGGCACGACCAGTCCCGGTGATGATACAGGCCCAGATTTCGGGATCGTCCCGCACGGACGTCCAGGCCGCGCGCAGGTCGTCCTTCATGGCCTGGTTCATGGCGTTGAGCCGCTCGGGGCGGTTGAGGGTGATCGTCGCCACCCGTTGCTCAACCTCGAAAAGGATCGTACTGAATTCGCTCATTTTTCAATCTCCGCAGCCAAGCTCGCGTGCCGCCGCTGCAAGGCGTTCGTCCAGTGTGCATAGCGGGGCTTGCAGACGATCGGCCAGTTCCAGGTAGGCCGCGTCATAGGCCGATATTTTGAAGCGGGTGGCGAAAAGCAAGAGCCGTTCCCGGGAAAGGGGCGTGGAGTGGTCGTGGACTCGATGCGGCAGGCCGTTGATCAACCGAAGGGCCTCGCGTCGCTGGCCTTCGTCAATTCTCTTTCGTCTTTCGGCTGAGACGAGGAGGTTTGAAACTTCATAGATCCAGAGGGCCGGGACCGCCATCGGATCATCGTCCCTCCCGATTCGATCGAGAATGGCGTCCGCCCGCAGCGAGGTCTCATCGGGCAGTACCCAGGCGCCGGCGACAGAGGCATCGACGACGACCATGCTTAGCGACGGCCCTCGGCGATGAGGTCGCGAATGGACTCGGGCCCGCGTTTGACCTGCTTCCGGAATTTCCGGAACGCCGCCACGTCCGGCTGCGGCGCGGCTTCCTCGGGAACACCCGAGAGCAGGGCTACCCGGCGGCCCCGCCGCGTGATGAAGATCCGCTCGCCCTTCTCCGCGAGCGAGAGTAGACGGGAGAGCTCGTTTTTCGCTTGAAAAGATCCAATATCCACAAAGCTAGCTTATTGATCTGGCCTGTTCAGGGCAAGGGACGAAAGATCGATCCTTTAGGTCCCGGCACTCGTGCCATTTGACCAGGTGCCGCCCGCGTGAGAACGCCTGATGAGCCATGACTGAACAGAACCAGCATACTGGAAACGCGGTGCCGACCGAGGTGCGGATCCAGACAGTGGCTCTGCTGGTGCTGGCTGCAGTCGCGCTGGGCTTTGTTCTCTACTGGTTCAAGGCTGTTCTGATCCCCTTCGTGCTGGCCGGGATGCTGGCGCTTGGCCTTCAGCCGCTGGCCGCATGGCAGATGCACCGGCTGCGCCTGCCGCGAGCGTTGGCGGTGCTGTCCACGCTGCTGGTGGCCCTGGTCCTGCTCTGGCTGATGGTGCAGGTGGTGACGGCTTCGGTCGCCCAGCTCGCTGAGAATGCGGCCCTCTACCAGACGCAGTTCAGCAATATGCTGGCCTGGGGGCAATCGCACTTTCCGACCGAACGCTTCGGTCTGAAGGGTGCGGGCGGGCTAAGCTCCCTGATCAGTCTTCCCGATGGCTCGGTGAGCGGTCTTCTCCTTGGCACGACCAACGCCCTGCTCGACCTATTCTCGCAAGCGATGCTCGTCCTGGTTTTCCTGATTTATCTGCTCGTCGGTTGGACCGGGCGGGCCAGTCGGGGCCTCTGGGCCGAGGCCGAGGCGCGCATCAAGCGCTTTATTCTCGCCAAGGCCCTGATTTCGGCGGTGACGGGCCTTCTGGTTGGAACCGTGCTGGCGGTGCTTCAGGTTGAACTGGCGGTGGTCTTCGGGCTCTTCGCCTTTCTCCTCAACTTCATCCCGACGGTCGGTTCGATCGTCGCGACGCTGCTGCCGCTACCGATAGTGCTGCTGAATCCCGAGGTCAGCACCACGGTCGCCGTGCTGGCGATCGTGCTGCCCGGCACCATCCATTTCGTGGTGGGAAACGTCATCGAGCCACCCCTGATCGGCAATTCGGTGGATCTGAACCCGATCACGGTGCTGCTCGCCCTCATGCTTTGGGGCACCCTCTGGGGTGTGGTTGGAATGCTGCTGGCGACGCCGATGACGGCAGTGCTCCGAATTCTGGCCGATCGACTCGAGCCAACCCGCCCGCTCGGCGATCTTCTCGGCGGCCGGCCCTCAAGCGGCTGAGCGCTAGCCGCGGAACGAGGTGAAACTTTGCTCGGACCACCGGGTCGGGAGTTGGGTCGGGAGGAAGGGCGAGCGATCCTCTGGTTGGGGGAACAAATTCACGCTCCGGCGAGAAAGCGGCGGTAGCCGGCTTCATCGTCCGCGATCCATTTTGCGATTTGCTCTTGCGAGAGGTCGCGCGGGGGCGGCAATGCCCCATCTGCCGCATGCAAGCGCGCGGCGAGGAAGAGCAGCAATTGTTGTTGCTGCTGTGGCGGCAGCGAGTCAGCAGCGGCTTCGATTTCCGCAAGCGGACTCATGTGCTGAGGAGGCCTGAACCGCGGGCCGCCGGCAACCGGGAACTCTCACTCCATCGCGAGAGGAGCGCAGCGCCACCGCCGCACGGAACCGGACGCACCGCCGGCCGGCCCGAGAGTCAGGCGCCGCGGCGGATCGTCACTTCTTCGATCACGACATCCTTGCGGGGGCGATCCTGTGCGGCGGTGGGGACGGCGGCAATGGCATTGACGACGTCCATGCCCACGACGACGCGCCCGAAAACCGTATGCTTGCCATCGAGCCAGCCGGTCGGCACCTGGGTGATGAAGAACTGCGAGCCGTTGGTGCCGGGGCCGGCGTTGGCCATCGAGAGGATGCCGGGGGCATCGTGACGCAGGTCGGGGTGGATCTCGTCAGAGAAGCGATAGCCCGGCCCGCCGGTCCCATTGCCCTTGGGGTCGCCGCCCTGGATCATGAAATTAGGGATGACACGGTGGAAGACCGAACCGTCATACAGGCGCTGCCTGGTGGGCTTGCCATCGGTACCGGTCCATTCGACCGTGCCGGTCGCCAGCGCGACGAAATTGGCCACCGTGCGTGGCGCTTCGTGTTCGTGCAGCAGAATCAGGATCTGACCCATCGAGGTCTTGAACTCGGCATGCAGCAGGCCATCGCCCTCAATCGAAACGGCTGGCGCTGGTGTATCGAGATTTTTCATTGGTTTCGTGTCCTCATGCTTCTGCCCGGTCGGTTGCTCCGACGGGCGGGTTGGAGAGTTCCTTCACGAAGGCAACCAGGCCCTCGGCGAGAAG
>VFKT01000303.1 GCA_009885395.1 Deltaproteobacteria bacterium
GCGACGACCCGGGGGGCAAGGCGCTCCGTCAACCGACAATCGATGCCTACGACGCCGAAATCGCCGCCACTGACGCGGCTTTCGGCGAGTTGATCGTTGGCCTGCGCGCTCAGAACTTGCTCGACTCAACGCTTGTGGTGGTGCTCTCGGACCACGGCGAAGAGTTCTTCGAGCATGGCTTCTGGCTGCATTCGCGCACCTTGCATGAGGAGAGCATCCGCATCCCCCTCCTGATGCGGTTTCCGGACGGCTTCGGGGCCGGCGAGCGGAGCGCCCTGGTCGCCCGCCATATCGACATCATGCCGACTCTGCTCGCCCACGCCGGTCTCGAAACGGCCGGGGAACTTCCCGGACGCGACCTGCGCGCGGCCGTCCGCGGCAAGCAGACGGAAGTCGAGGCAGAATTACTGCTTGATTTGCCGGAAGTGCGCCACGCCGGCCTGGTGCGTCCGCCTTTGAAACTGATCCAACGCGGACCGGAAAACGCCCCACCCTCGGCGACGGAACTCTACCGGCTCGACGACGACCCGGGCGAGACCTCGAACCTCGCCCCCACGCAACCCATCGACGCCGCCTGGATGCTGAGCGAACTACAGCGCGCGGCTGCGTCCGGCGGGCCAAAACTGAAGGAAACACCTGTCGAAATCACAGCCGAACTCCGCAGTCGCCTGAAAGCTCTCGGCTATGCGGAATGAAATCTGCGGAAGGATCGTCGCCGGGTAGCCGGTGGATCGCGGACCTTCCTCGGGGCCGCGATCCCAGCCCGGATTATTCACGAACGCACGGGTAAACTTGACGAGAACGACCTTTGGATATGCTTGACGAGCTTTGCGAAGAACAACTTCCAACCCCCGACAAAGGCCTTTCATCCTGTCAACTACTACCGACAGTGCGAAGGATTCGGTGATTTGTGTCGTTCTCACCGATTGCTGCAAACGAAGAAAGAGTTCGTTTTTCCTCGCCCGCGTTCCCCAGCTTAGCGGCAGCGGGCGGTGACCATGAGCATATCAGGCAACACCCAAGCCTCGTATGGAAGCACCTGTCCTACCGCCCGTTCCGTCACCGGCTAGGCGCCGGCGACCGTCTCCGCGGCAAGAACCGCCTCCTTGAATCCAGGGGCTGAGAAGGGTCAGGCCGAGGATTTGCGTGATGCGCGCCCGCGTGCTCCGTTCTTGAACGGTCGTCGACCGACGCCTTTTTGCTTAGTGGCGCGGTGGCAAACTGAACCTCCCGGGAGACCGAATTTATGCGTAAAATGCTTCGTGGAAAGATCCACCGTGCCACCATCACCGGCGCCGACCTTCATTACGAAGGCAGCGTCACGATCGACTCGGACCTGCTTCGCAGCGCCGGGATCATCGAGAACGAAGCCGTGTGTGTCTGGGACGTGAACAACGGCGAACGCTTCGAGACCTATGCCATCGAAGGCCAGCCCGGGTCGGGCGTGGTTTGCGTGAACGGCGCCGCCGCTCATAAGGTAAGCGTTGGGGATCTGATTATTATTGCGGCGTTCGGATGGATGCCAGATGCGCAGGCCCTCGAGTGGAAACCCAAGGTCGTCTTTGTCGATGAGCAAAACCGCGCGGTGGATCTGGGCCGCCAGCATGAGATCGGCGGACAGGCGCACCTCAAGAAAGTTTTGGGCTAGGCTTCGCTGATGGCCAAGTCCGGCTCACGCACCAAAGAAGACAGCGGTCGCGTCGCCGACAACCCTAAGGCCTTTCCTAACGACTTCATCGAGGAGACCCCCGAGGCTGGCGTGCAGCTTGCCGGCACGGAAGTTCGTTCGAGTCGTGAAGGCGGCGTGAACCTGACGGACTCCTAGGTTCGTATCGACAAGGGAGAGGCGTGGCTGATCGGCTGCCGGATCTCGCCCCACTCGCCCGCCGGCCAATCCCGTATCCGGGCGCGGGAGCTTGCCGCCGCCATGTCTACCCCAGATAGAAATGTCCGGTCCGGCTGTGCGAGCTAGGCTGTCTGGCCGGCTTCGTCCTCGCTTCCATCGATGAAGGGTACGTAAACTGCGGCTGACGAGCGCGGCAATGCCATTGCTGTCAAGACCTGATCGCTCGCAGAGCGCAGCGAGCCGTGTCCATGAGTTCTCCTTCGAATCCGCTGGGAACCCTGACCCCCTCTGCCAACGCAAGGTCGCCAAGACAGCTGCAACCGCTGGCAGGGCTGCGTCGCTACGACACGCAGCAGAGAGCAATCCGCTCAAGACCCTTCTCGCGTCCGACACCCTGCACCCGCCAGAGCGTTTGCGTGGCTCGCAACCCGACACCGCAATCTCCGGGTTGCCCGCGAACCACGAGACAGGCAGTCTGATTGAGTGGGGGGATTTCGACCGTGATCGTCTGGGACGAAGAGAACGCCGCCCACCTGCTCTCGCGGGCCGGCTTCGGACCAAGCCCGCGCGAAGTTCGCAGCTGGGTCCTTAGGGGCCATGCTGGCAGCGTCGGAAGACTGGTTTCCCAGCGCGGCAGCCCGGCCATGGGCCCGGCTGTTTCGGGCAACGATCGCGAGAGTCTTCAGCGCCTGCGCGTGTGGTGGCTCAAGCGCATGGCAACGCAGAACACGGGCCGTCTGCAAGAAAAAATGACCCTTTTCTGGCACGACCATTTCTCGACCCAATACGCGGTGGTCAAGAATGTTCGTCAGATGGCGCTCCAGAACCGGATCTTCCGGCAGCACGGTCTGGGTCGGCTGCACAACCTTGTGCACCAGGTGACCCGCGACGCGGCAATGCTACAGTTTTTGGACAATAATAAGAACCGGAGAGGCAACATCAACGAGAATTTCGGGCGGGAGCTGATGGAGCTTTTCGTCCTCGGGGTCTGCGACCTCACCAGTTCGCGGGCGCCAAATTACACGCAGCATGACGTTGAAGCTTTGAGCCGTGCCGTGACCGGGTTCCAGATCAACGACCACGACAGCGGCTTTTTCGAACCCTCGCGTTTCGATGACGACACCAAGCACCTTTTTTCAGGAACCCCCAACGCGGTCTCGGGAAACTTCGGTATCGAGACCGTCTCAGGACACCCGCTTCCCGCCGGCCAGAACGTGATCGACGCCTTGCTCGCTCATCGGGACAGTGCGGGCGCACTCACCGTGCCGCGGTTTCTCGCCAACAAGCTCTGGGCGTTCTTCGCCTATCCCGACCCGCCACTCGAACTCATCGATGAACTCACGAGCAGATTCATCAGCAGCGGCTTCGTGATCTCGGATCTGTTGCGGGCGATCTTCATGCACGACGAGTTCTATTCAGAGACCGCAAAAACTTCGCACGTCCGCACACCAGTCGATCTTGCGGTGGCCGCCCTGCGTGCCTATGAGGTGCGCACCCTCTACTCAAGCGTCCCGGGCCATCTCGCCGATATGGGCATGGACCTCTTCGATCCGCCGACGGTGGCCGGCTGGGCCCCCGGAATGGCCTGGCTCTCGAGCGGATTATTGCTGGCGCGCTTCGCCTTCGGGCAACACGTGGCCTGGGATCGAAATCCACTGGAACTCCTGCTGTTGACCGAAAATCTCGTCCCGACGGGCGCTAGTTCAGCCGCCGAGGTGGTCGACGAAATCCTGCGCCGTCTTTGTGTCATGAATAGCATCCCTGCCGCTTCGCGCACGGCATTGATCGATTCCTTCGAAGGGGAAGCCGATTTCGAGAGCCTGGATGTGCTCGAACGCAAGGTGCGTGGGGTGGCGGCCCTCGCCCTTCAACTCCCCGAGACCCAACTCGTCTGAGACTGCAAGCATGACTCTCTCCCGAAGACGTTTCGTACAGGGCGGGCTAGCCGGGCTCGCCGCCGCCGCCACGCCCACGCCCTTCTGGCAAGCGGCGCTGGCACCACGCAGCGCGCAGGCCGCCGGGCCGACCGATCCGATTCTGGTCGTCATCCAGCTCGAGGGCGGCAACGACGGCCTCGGCACTGTCATCCCGCTTGACGACACCGGCCCGGTGCCACAACGCTCGCTCTACGAGGCTGCCCGGCCTGATATCGGCCTGCCGCTCAGCGCGCTGCTCGATTCCGAAATCGGCGCCGACCCCGAGAAAGGTACGGCGCTGGCGTTTCATCCGGCCATGACGGGATTGAAGGTGCTCTACGACCAGGGCGTGCTCGCCGTCTTGCAGGGCGTCGCTTATTCAAACCAGAATCTTTCGCATTTTTCTTCGGAGGATATGTGGTTCAGCGGACTGAGCACCACCGGCTTCGCCTCGGGCTGGCTCGGTCGCCAACTCGAGGCCCACCATAATCCCTCGGAACTCGTCGCGGTCTCCTTCGATGGCAGCCTGAACCCGATGTTCATGAGTCCCGACGGTGCCAACGCCCTCGCGATCAAGGCCCTCGGACAATTCAAATACGATGACGACGTGCTCTACCCGGACGCCGACCTTCGCCGGTCGACAATCGAGGCCGCCCTCGCTGCCAGCGCGGCCGGCACGGGCCTGGCGGCACGAATCGGGGCGGCGGGCTCGGCGTTGTTTTCGAAAATGGACGATTACGCCAGAATTGGAGCCTTCGCCGCCTCGCATCTGACCGACTTGAACTATGGCCTTGCTAGACGACTTCGCGAAGTCTCCCGCGTGATTCGTCACGACCTTGTTTCGAATGCACCGGTCGGCGCGCGAACCTTCCACTGCCGCCTTGGCGGCTTCGACACCCACTCAAACCAGCAGACCAGTGCCTCGGACCCGATGGCCGGGCAGCACCCCATCCTCCTGCAGCAGCTCAGCGTCGCCATGACCGCTTTCTGGCAGGATATGCAGGATCTCGGCCTCGATGATCGCGTTCTGGTGGTGACGATTTCGGAATTCGGCCGACGTGTCGCACAAAACGGCAGCCAGGGGACGGACCACGGCGAGGCCTCGGCTCTTTTCGTACTGGGCGGCGCTGTTCAGGGCGGGGTGCACGGCACGCTGCCCGCATTGGATGATTTAAATCTTGGCAATCTCAAAGTCCAAACAGATTTCCGCCAGGTCTATGCCACCATCATCGACCGCTGGTTGCAGGCCCCGGGAGCGCATATCCCCATCCTGGGTGGGGAGTGGGAGTTGCTTGACTTCCTTCTGGACACTTGAGGCCGTGACCCAGGCAGGAAATCTTTCGCGTTGAAGCGCAGCCTTCCGGCATGATCGGCGACCGCATAGCTTAGGCCACCCAATTTTTTCAGTTCAGAGTGAAGCTGCCGTCGGGGTCGGAACCTGAGCTGGTGAAGGGGATGAAAGGCGGGTTCAGGACCTTGATGTAGGCCGAGCCGGCGACCGCCAGGGCGGGCCTCTGGATGCGGAACTCCTGATCCGAGATCAGGGTGATGGGGCATTGCGCCACACCGGCCACCATGCCGCAGCGATTGGTCTCGCCGTTGAAGAGATTGACGACGCTCAGCGTCGAGAAGCCGGCGCCATGGACGGTGATCGTTTGGCCCAGCTGCGTGATCGAAGTGATGGCGGGCGTAGCCCCGATCGGCGCCGACACCGCGTTGGATTTGAGTGCGCCATAGGGGCGGTTGAGCAGTTGCAGCGAACCTGGTCCGGTCGGCACGCTCGGTGGAATATCGATCAGCAAGCGGGTCGAAGTCGATCCTGGTTTGGCATCGAGTGGGCCGGCGTTGCCCGAGGCCGTGAAAAAGTTGAGCTTGGCGAGCGGATCGAAGCCTGTGCCATTGAGGACGAGTTCGGCACCCTCGGCAATCAAGGTCTCGACATAGGCGAGTGGAAACATGCTGGCCGCCGGCTCGAGCGCGATGTCGTTGAGGCCGCTGATGGTCGGCAGGCCCGAGTTCGGGCTGGCGAAGAAGAGGGCCGGCACGGTGTTGGAGTTGAAGTAGCCCTGGTCGGTGTTGATCACCCGCAGCGTGAGGAAACCCTTGCCGAGCGGCACGTCGCAGGGCGGCGTCCAGGTCAGCGAGGAGGCCGCCCGCGCGCTGGGTGTATACGGGCCGAAGGCCTGGCTGCCGCTGAAGGTTGAAACAAAAATCTTGACGCGCGAGCCGGCGGTGAAGCCAGCGCCGTTCAGGGTGTTGGCGGTACCGCAAACCACCTGACCCGGCGCGGCGATCGAGAGAGCCGTGGGGGGCGGAGTCGGTGTCGGGATGGGCGTCGGGGTGGAGACCGGAGTTTGTGTCGGCGTGGGGCCAGGCGTGGGTGTGACCACCGGGCTGCGGAAAACGGTGGAGGTCACCTGAAACGGCGCGGTGCCTGCCTGTCGGTGCACAAGCAGCCACCAGGTTCCGGCGGCGGGGTCCGGGATCTCGCAGGAAGCGAATTGGCTACTGCCGTTCTTCCGACAATCGAAAATCGAGGTCGATGCCTGTGCGCCGAAGCGCAGGTAGAGATCGAAATTGGCGGCCCCCTGTTGGCTGGCATTCATGGTCACCCGCAGCAGACCCGTCCCGCCTGGGACCGGGATCGCCTGGTGGCTGTCGGGAGTCGCGGCAGAGAGGTCGCCGGCGGCGGTTGAAACCGTCGTCGGTGCTATGCCGGCCGGCGCAAACACGCCGCACGATGCGCCCCCAAGATCCGCGCCGACCTGGCTCGCGATCCACGAACGATAATGAAAAACGTTGGTGTCGTAGCTCTCGTCAAACGGCAGGCAATCGTCCGCGGTGCCGCCCGACGTGATCCCGGCCAGCACCTGCCGCGTCCCGTCATGCCAGAAGAGCGGGCCGCCCGAGTCGCCGTTGCAGGTATTTGAATCGTCGCCCGGGCTGCCGATCGGATCCTCGAAGTTCCAGCACAGCAGGGTCGGCGTGCCACAGCTCAGGGTCTCAACCTCGCCCCGGCGCTTGATGCCATAGTTTTGAGAGGCACCCCCCGTGCGGCCAAAGCCGACGATGGTCGCCGACGATCCAGCGGGAGGTGTCACCGTTGTGTTGAGCGGCATCGGCGTGATCCCGTCGATGGCTGAAGAGAGATGGACCACGGCGACATCGGCCGTCGGGAAGTCGAAATCCGGGTGGACATCGATCGAGTCGACGGCAGCGAACCCGCCATGTTGCAGGAAGACCTGAAACTGGGACGGATCGGGTTCAGAAGCGTCACCGCTCTGACAGGCGGAACCCACATCGTCACACACACAATGCGCCGCGACCAGGAAAGTCGAACATCCAATCAGGGTGCCACTGCAGGTCAGAGTCGCGTCACTCGCGGAGTTGCCCAAGAGGAGAATGCCCGCGGCCGGATAGTCGAAGGTCGTCAGCCCGTTGACGATTCTCGGGCCAGCGAGACCTGCGGCGGCAGCCGTCGTTACATCCGGCAGAGCCAGGCTGGCAAGCAGCAGGGCGAGAGCAAGCGCAGTTCGAGAGGATCCATGCGCAGGCGCCCGATGCATTTCATCGGTCCTACCGGTGCGGAATTGTACCAGCAAGGCGCAGCGTCTCGGCTTGCGACGTTGCAGTTATGCGAAGAGTCAACCTTTTTTTAATGAGGGAAGCGCGGGCGGTCACGGCATCCCGGTCGGCAGCGCCGTACAGAGGTCCTCCGTTCCTGCCGGCCCGAAAGACAATCTCGCGCCCGGGGCGGTAGGCCCGCGGCAGCGCCGCAAAGAGGGCCTCCGTTCCTGCCGGGGCTGCGATCCCGGTGGTCGCGCCGAAGGGCGTGGGCTCTTCGAGGTGTCGCGCCTTCTACCCGTAGACGTCCCCGGTCGCTGCGGGGAACGGGCGCGGGGCATCCTCCCGCCGTCGGAAGGGCTTCCTGCCCTTTGATCTCCGGCTTCCGTCCGGCCCAGATCGCCTCTCTTATGTCGCATGACATAAAGAGGAGAAGAGGGCTTGACCCGAAGCTCGAATCTTTGCAAAGCGTGGACCCATGCAGTTTTTCCGCTCACAGAAACCCCGCTCCCGACACGCCGCCAAGCTTCGCGTGGCCGCGCTGGTCCTGCTCCTTCTCGGAGTCGGACGCGATCTGCCGACGCCGCAGGCTGCGGCAAGCTCTACAGAAATCGTCGTCCGGTTGAGCGATAGACTCTCCGCGGACGACGAGCTGGGCCGACAGCCCCTCTCTCCCGAAGAGATCGAATTTCTATCGAGCGTTGCCGGAATGGCGCTTGAACCCACCTCGCAAACGCCCGATGGCGCACAGGTCTTGCGCCTGTCGACGACGGCATCAAGCCCAACTCTCGACGAGGTCCTTGAAGCGCTGAGCCTGCTGCCCGAGGTGCTTTACGCGGAACGACATAAGCCACTGGCTCGCACGGCGCGTGCATCGATCGACCCGCGAATCGTCAATGGCCTGACCACCTGGGATTATCCCTCTGCGGGAGTTCTGCTTGCCGGCAGCTCTTCCAACACAGCCTCACTCACCTGCAGTGGCACGCTGGTTGGTTGTTCAACATTCCTCGTCGCAGCGCATTGCGTTTGCCAAGATCTGGGCTCCAAATGCCAGCCCGGGGGACAGTTTGCACCCAATGCTGGTCAGTTCATGGTCTTCCTGCAACACGGGGGCTTCGCTGCTGTCTCTTCGATCGACGTCCACGCAGATTTCAATTTTCCGACGGCCGATCTGGCGGTCGTTCATCTGACTCAGCCCATCACCGGGATCGGCCCGATGTCGATCAATACGGCTCTCACCCCACCCGTGGGATCGACCGCTGAGATCGTCGGCTTCGGGCGAACGGGTGGAACAGCCGAGGACTATGGCGTCAAGCGTCGTGGCAAGGTTTCCACCCTGGATTGTGGCACACCGACGTTGGTGTGCTGGGATTATGCCAATCCGGTCGGTGCACCAGGAGAAGATTCGAATACCTGCAATGGCGACTCGGGTGGCCCACTCTTTTGGTACGACGGCACGCGAGATGTACTCGCGGGCGTCACGTCGGGCGGTTCGTCGGCCAACTGCCTGCCGGTGGATTCGAGTTACGACGCCAATGTCTTCAATTATCGGAGCTGGATCGCCAATCGGGTGGGCACGGACCTCGGGGGCAACGCCTGCGGTTCGTTTGCGCCAGTTGGAACCGCCCCCACGGTGGTCTCCACCGGCGAGGGCAGCCTTTCCGCAACGACCCCAGATAGCCATCGCTCGTTCCCGGTAGCGGCCAATAGCAACCTCCTTCGCGTCACGATGAATGCCAGCGTGGAGTCGGCTTCAGATTTCGATCTTTATCTGAGATTCGGTGCCCAGGCCTCGACCACCACCTACACCTGCAAGCACGATGGGGCGAATCAGTTCGCCTCCTGTGAGATCCCCAACCCAGAGCCGGGACAATGGTGGCTGCTGGTCCACCGCCACGCCGGAAGCGGCCCGTTTCAGGTGACCTCCACAGTCTTTGCCTCCGACGCGGCAGGACCGACCCCGATTGCCACCCCGACACCGATCAGGGCCATCAGCAGCGGCATCCCGGCGGAGACGAGCGAGCCGAACGTGACGAGCAGCACGACCCCGGCGAAGA
>VFKT01000099.1 GCA_009885395.1 Deltaproteobacteria bacterium
AGCGTGACGTAGCCGGTCTCGGCAACGAAGCGTTCGTCGGGTGGAGCGGCTCTGCTCTCGCCACGCACAGACTCATTGCTCGAACTTGCGGCGTTGGCGCGTCGGGCGGCAGCCTTCGTCTCGGGTGATACCGGGCCGATGCATCTCGCCGCCGCCTGCGGCACGCCGTGCGTTGCGCTTTTTGGTCCCAAGGACCCCCGCGTTTACCGCCCCTGGGGCCAGCGACACCGGCTGCTCCATTCACCACCCGAGCGGGGGGGGATGCGCGCGATCATGATTGATCAAGTGCTTGTCGAGTTGGGACTGCTGCTGGGCCGGGAGAGGGTCGGGGCCGCCCTCTCGTGAGTCTTGCTGATCGCATTGCGGTCTGGCTGCGCGAGGTCTGGCCGGCGCTGCTCTCGTTGGGCGCTTGTGCGGTGGTGCTCCTTCTGGTCACGCCCGCGAGCAATCCCTACGACGGGCCGTTGCGGCTTGCGCGAGCGCTGCTCGGCGGGTCTGGCCATCTGGACTCCTACCTTGACTGGATGGAAATGTTCCGCCATGCCGGCCGCGATCAACTGGCCTACCCCCCGATGGTGAGCTTTCTCCTGGTGCCGTTTGTCTGGCTGCTGGGCGAGGGAGTCGGGCAACCCGCCCTGAATAGTTTATTCATGCTCGTGACCGCCGGCTTGCTGACGGCTCTGGTTCGCGGCATTCGGCCCATCGCATCGATGGCTCCATGGGCGGCTCCGGCCTATCTTCTCGGCACGCCGCTTCTCTACTCCGCCGCAAACGGCAACACCTGGTTGCTGATGCATACCGAGGGTAATATATTGCTTGCTAGTGCGCTGGTTGCGGCGCTGCGGTTGCGCTCGGCTGCCTTGGCCGGTTTCCTATTTGTTGCAGCGCTGCAGGCCCGTTACTCGATTGCGCTGGCAGCACCGGCCCTGCTTGCGACGCTGGTCGTTGGGGATCACCGACCGCTCCGCACGCTTTACCGGGCTTTACCAGCGCTCGTTGGCGGAGGACTGCTGCCGCTCGCGGTGGTTCTAATTTTTCAATGGTTGACGCTTGGCGACGCCTTCCTCTCACCCTACGAGGTCGGCTGGCAGGAATGGGGATTGCGCGGGCCCCGCTTCTCCACGGCGTATATCGGCGCGAATCTCGAGGTCTATTTTCTCCACACGCCGCAGCTTCTGCCCACTTTCCCCTGGCTGCGCTTTGGGGCGGAAGGCCAATCTCTGCTGGTCCTCAGCCCCTTCCTCTTCTTCGTCTTTGCCTCCCGTCTGAGTGTGTCGCCGCTGGCCGTCTTTGCCGCGTGTTGCGTCGCGATGCTGGGCTTCTATCTGCTCTACTTCGGGACGGGGTCTGCACAATACGGCAATCGTTACGCCCAGGATCTGCTGCCGCTGCTGATTCCACTCGCTCTCTCGGCCGCCACACGTCCGCAGCGGCTCTGGCGCATTGGCTTTGGCTTGCTGCTCGCGTTCTCCGTGCTGATGAACGCCTGGGGCACTTATGTCGTGGCGGGTCTGGAGTTGGAGTGAAAGCGGCAGAGTCGGTGACGACGTACGGGAGCCGAAGAGGGGAACGCGAGCCGTCGCGGGACTGCCTTGCGTGCGCGCCGCCGTAGAGCGAGCATGGACCCTGAGCAGCCATGGAAAATCGTCAAGCAATTATCATCGGAGCCGGGCCAGCCGGCCTCACGGCGGCGCTTCAATTTATCAATCGTACGAATATCCGTCCGATCGTGCTCGAGGCCAGCCATGTGGTGGGCGGACTCAGCCAGACCGTGCGTGTGCGTGGCAATCGGATCGATATCGGCGGGCACCGGTTTTTCTCCCGCTCGGATCGGGTGATGGATTGGTGGCGCGCGATCCTGCCGGTCGAGCCGGGGGGCGAGTCGATGGGCGAGATCGAAAGTGTCTCGCCGCAGCATCCGCAGGCGTTCGAGCGTGGAGAGGACGAGGGCGGGGCTCCGGCACCAGCCGACCAGGTGATGCTTATCCGGGAGCGGGTCTCAAGAATTCTTTATCGTCGCCGGTTCTTCGATTACCCGATTTCGCTGAGTGTCGACACTCTCCGCAAGCTTGGCCTGCTTGAATCCTTACGAATCGGCGCGAGTTATCTGGTCGCGCAGTTGCGAGGGGCGCCGCCGCCGCGCTCGCTGGAGGAGTTTTTCATCTCCCGTTTCGGTGATCGGTTGTATCGGACATTTTTCAAGGATTACACAGAAAAGGTCTGGGGCGTCGAGTGCAGCGCGATCGATCCCGAATGGGGGGCGCAGCGGATCAAGGGGCTCTCAATCGTCAGCGCCTTGCTCCATGCGGCGCGCCAGATCGTAAAGCGGGACAACTCGATCAGCCAGAAAAAGGCTGAGACCAGTCTGATCGAACGCTTTCTTTACCCAAAATTTGGACCTGGCCAGATGTGGGAGGAGGTGGCGCGACGGGTGACGGCCGCAGGCGGTGAAATCCATTTCGGCCAGCGCGTGACCGGCCTGCTGACCGATGGCGATCGCATCGTCGCGGTGGAAACGACCGATACCGCGACTGGCGAGCAGCGCGTCTTTGCGGGCGAGCATATTGTCTCAAGCATGCCGGTTCGTGATCTGGTTGAGGCGTTTGATGTGCCGGCACCAGCCGACGTTCTCGAGATCGCGCGCGGGCTGATCTATCGCGACTTCATCACGGTGGGTTTGTTGGTTCGCGAGCTTCGCATGAAGGGAAAGGAGCGCCCGGGGATGCCGCCGGGGCTTGTGCCGGATAACTGGATTTACGTCCAGGAGCCTGATGTGAAGGTGGGTCGCATTCAGATTTTCAACAACTGGAGCCCGGCGATGGTGGCCGATCCGGCGACCATCTGGCTGGGGCTTGAGTACTTCTGCAATGAGGGCGACGAACTCTGGCAGATGGACGACGAACAAATGACGGCGTTCGCGATCGCCGAAATGGAGCGCATCGGTTTCGTCGATCCGGCTATGGTGCTCGACCACACGGTGCTGCGCATTCCTCGAACCTATCCAGCTTATTTTGGCACCTACCCGCGTTTCGATCAGCTACGGACCTGGCTGGATGGTTTCTCGAATCTTTGGCCAACCGGCCGCAATGGCATGCATCGCTACAACAACCAGGACCATTCCATGTTGACGGCTATGCTGGTTGTCGAGCAGATCCGCGATGGTCGCGTTGCCAAGGATGAGATCTGGGCCGTCAATACTGAAGAGGATTACCACGAAAAGAAATAGTCTTGACGAAACCGACCCGAAGTCTGGGGTCAGCCTCGGCTGGCGCTGCCCCATGCAAGCGACCGGCCCGGCCGTGCTGCATCGGCTCGCCGTGGTCGATCCGGGCCTCTGCGCGCGCGATGGCCGGAGCGAGACGCTCGGCCTGTTTTTTCTTGGCTTCTGTCCGATGAGCTTTAAACTCGGGCAGCACGCGGTTGTCAAAGAGTTCCAGCGATTCGCAAATATATGCGTGCTGATTCCTGCCGCTCTGTTGGATGAAGATCACCTGATCCACGCCGGTGGCCTCGAAGCGCTAGAGGTTGGCCCGCACCTCATCGACTTTGCCGATGCCGCCGCCCGGCTCCGGGGATTTCAGAAACTCTTCCCACAGGCTCGTTAGTCCCGGGGTATGGGTGTTCGTGATACAAGAATGCGCCAGGGCCCGACTGAAAAAGCGAAAGTTTTCAACCCGCGTTTCAATGCCGTGTCGAAATCTTTGTGCATCATCAGCCCGGTCACCATTGCGACGTTGGGATTGACAGCTTGGCCGATTGGCTCGCACTCCTTCTCGAAAATTGCATCGTGCTCCTCCACCCAGTGGCGGGTTTTGGAGGAATCGACGAAGGCGAAGGTCAGTGCGCCGATGCCGAGCCTGGCGGCGAGGCGAATCGTTTCCCTGTTCGAACAGGCCACCCAGAGCGGGGGATGGGGTGTTGCGCGGGTTTCGGCACGATATTGCGCGTGGGCATGGAGAAGAATTCCCCCTTGAAGCCGGGGCAGGGATCGAGCGCGAGCATGCGCGCCGTTTCGCGAACCGTCTCGGTGCACATCTCGCGCTTTTTCAGCGGGTTGATGCCAAAACCTTCGAGCTCGAGCCGGGCGCTTGAATCGCCAGTGCCGCAATCGACGCGACCGTTGCTCACCAGCTCAAGCGTCGCGGTCTGCTCGGCAACGCGGGCCGGTTGGTTGTAGCCCGGCAGCATCAGCGTGCTGCCGTGGCCGAGGCGCATCTGCTTTGTCTGCTGGCTGCAAGCGGCGAGAAAAACCTGGGGTGCCGATGAATGCGAATTTTCGTCTGGAAAATGATATTCGACTTTTAAGGCGTAGTGGAGGCCCAGCCGGTCGGCCAATTCAACTTGATCGAGTACTTCGTCGCCAGGATTCGAGAGGCGAGGCAGTTGGTGCTCCTCAAAGATACCGAAGTTCATGGGCGACTAACCTTGCTGTCGCCGGGTCGGGCACCCGGCGATTCGAGGAGGGCTTTTATTCCTCTCAGGCTGAAGAGAACCAGTGCATCGAGGAATTCGGAGCGACGCGCTTTTCGCTCGGTTGGGTCGAGATCAAGATACCGCATGGCGCCGCCGACGGTGGTGGCAAGGGCCAGTTCTGCTGCCAGAACAAGCGTATCGTCGTGCAGCATTTGGAGCAGAGATTTCGGTAGACGTGAACGGTAGCCGTCGGCCAGGGCTTCGACCCAAAGTCGGTCGTTTTGGGCGAGAAAGGCCCGCAGCCGTGGTTCGGTACTTTGACGTTCGCGCTGCAGGAGATGAAAAAGATCCTCATTCTCCTCCGCGACTTGCAGCACCACCTCGAACGAATGCCGCGCCGTCACTTCGCTCGGCGTGTCGGTGTCTGCGGCCCGCGCCGCCTCGACCATGCGCCTGAACGAGGCGCTATGTTGGTCGAGGATGGCGACCAGCAGATCCGTTTTATCGCGGTACTGGTGGTAAAACGAGCCTACCGAGACCCCGGCTGGTTCGAGGATGTGAGTCTTAAGATTGACGCCAGCAAGGCGGCGTTGGGCAAAGGCCCGTCGCCCCGTCTCGAAGAGCGCAAGGCGCGTGCGTTCGCGGCTGCCCGCACGTTGGGGAGCCGCCCTTTCTGGCGCGATCGCTTCGGCCTGGGGCGGAAGAAAAGCTCCTATTCTGGGCACGTTTTAGGGAATATGATTCTAGAGCTTTGAGTTAATGTGCGGCAGGGGCCTTGCATTTCTCGCCTGCGGGCGGCGCTCGTCTGGTGGCCGGGGTTCGCCCGCGGGCCTGCCTCTGGTCTGGTGGCCGGGGTTCGCCCGCGGGCGGCCTCTGGTCTGGTGGCCGGGGTTCGCCCGCGGGCGGCTTCTGGTCTGGTG
>VFKT01000112.1 GCA_009885395.1 Deltaproteobacteria bacterium
AAGATCGAGCTGTACGTGGACCCACACGTTTCCGCGTTCGGGCAGATCGTTTCGGCCGTCCGAATCCGGGCGAAGAAGATCGATGCGAATGCAACGCGAGAGGCCGGACAAGAAGGATAGTAGGTTCATAAAACTACCAACGCCACCTAACAGGAGAAATCATGGCCCCACGAATAACAGCCGAACCCGACGCCGCAACAAAAACCCGCACCCGCCGCACCCCGTCAGAACTGAGCCCCGTCGAACGCCTCGCCCGATCCGGTGTCAAGCTGGACGAAGTCTCGACGCTTCTCGACGGGCTGGACGATGCGGAATACAAGCTCGTCCGGGATCACTTGACTGGCAAGCTGGCCGGCCTGATCGAGTCGAAGAATGCACACGAACAAGCGCGCGACGGAATCGTTTCCAGCCTGTGTGTTGACCTGAAGTGCGAGAAGGAATTCATCATCTCGGAGCTGAAGAAGCTTCTTTCGTTGTAACAGGTCCGCCCGTACCTCTGAACGGGCAAAGACTCGGGCCGGGGGCTTTCACCAGATGCCGAACCGGCTCGGGTCTGTTGTTTACTGAGAGGAGCCAAGGAATGAAGTCAATCCAGCAGCGGGCGGAGGAAGCGGCGGAAGAAATAGACTCGTGGTCCATTCCGAGCGCCGCAACGGTCGCAAGAATTATCGCCGGCAACTTCTCCGACCTCGAACCGGCGCAAACTGTTAGGCACTGCGAAGGGTGCGACGAGCCCGCCGATATGGGCGAAGGACAGACGAGCGAGAACGGCTGCCCTGGCCTTCCCGCGCCTACCGCATCGGCGGTGGAGAGGTTCCTGGGGCACCCGCTGGCGATCGAGGTTGGCGTGATGTACCGCGACAATCAGCGTGGCTACGAGGTGAGATTCTTTTTCGATGAGGTTGGCGGAGACGGCCGCGAGCTGTGGTCATCCGACGCTGAGGTTGCCTGTCAAGAAGCACTCGACGCGATGGGGGAGCCATGAATCATTTGACCCCGTTCAACAGCAAGCCGACGAAGCTGTGGCCGTTCTTCGCCTGGTTCGCCATCGGCCTAACATTCGGCGGCGTGACGCAGCATCTGATTCTGGCCAATACGCGTCTCGACGTTGCCGCAACCCAGAAGAGGGCTGACAA
>VFKT01000267.1 GCA_009885395.1 Deltaproteobacteria bacterium
CGGCAGCGGCGACAAGCGAGGCGATACGTCCCTGCGGTCGACCCCGGCTGCGAAGGTCCCCTTGCCTCTTGGTTCGAAGAGCTTTCGCGACCAAGGCTTGATTGACCAGCTTGGTCAGGTGCGGTACCGTACGAGCGCATGCCGCGTCGCGCATCACTGCAGGTCGTCAATATCGCCGAAGCGAAAGCTCGTCTCCCCGAGCTCATCGAACGTGCTGCCCTGGGTGAGGAGATCGTGCTCGCGCGAAACGGCAAGCCCCGCGCCCGACTCGTGCCGCTCGAGAATCAAGCCCGGAAACTTCGCACGCCAGGAAAGGGAAAGGGGCGCTTCACCATGCGGCGCGACTTCGACGCTCCGCTGCCAGACGAGATCCTCGCGCTCTTCTCCGGTCGCCCGGCTTGAGACTCCTGCTCGATACCCACGCCCTTATCTGGTGGGACGAGGACCGCCTCCCGCGCGGGGTTGCCAGCAGAATCCGCGCGGCTGACGAGGTCCACGTCAGCGCGGTGACGGCCTGGGAAATCGCGATCAAGAGTGCCCTCGGCAAGATCGTCGTCCAGGGCACCGTTGCCGAAGCCATCGCCGACTACGGTTTTGCCGACCTTCCAGTGACGATCGACCATGCGGATGCCGTACGCATGCTACCGCCCCATCATCGCGATCCCTTCGATCGGCTGCTGATTGTTCAAGCCCAGATCGAGGGTCTCACGCTCATGACCCGCGATCCGGCGTTCTCCGACTACGACGTCAAGACCGTCTGGGGATGACCCGACCAGTAGAAATGGGTGCCACGAGCCCCGGGGTGCAGGAGTGAATGTTGGTTTCGACGGCGATCTCGTAGCGCTCTCCCGTCGTCCTTGGAGAAGCCCGCGTAAAGCCCGCGACCGCGGAACGTGCGGATCGACAAGCGCACGCTGGTCGGCAATCGAGGGCAACCGGCCGGCGGTGAGCCGGTCTCTCAGAGCGGAGGCGGCCAGTTCACGGTCATCGGGTCGTCGATCGCGATGGTCACGGGCTCCTGCGTCAGCGGCCCGGGCTCGAAGTAGGTGTCGTCGTAGGACAGGCCCACCGCCGCCAACACCGCGCGATTGCCCGGACCGATGAGCTCAAGCGACGTCGCGTCGGCAACGAGCTCGAAACGCACCGGCTAGCGCGCACCGCTCATGCCAGGGTCCACGCGATTGCCGAAGCCGCCGAACATCACCACCGTCGAGCGCTCGTTGTAGTCGAAATTGGGCGATACCGATGCGACGATTGAGGTGCCCCCGAAACTCGTCTGCCATCGGCTCGGCCCCTGCCGCGTCGCGCAACACTGGACGAGGACCGGCTCCCGCGCCGCGGGACCAGCAGAAGCCGGGCGGATGCGCTGCGCGCCCTGGCGCCCCACCATCGCGATCGCGTTGACCGGCGGCTGATCGTTGAAGCCCAGGTCGAGGGTCGACTCAGGGAGGGAATCGTCCCTGAGGGCGAGAAGCCTGCCCGCCGGGCGCCGATTCCCGACGCGTGCCCTGCTTCCCTCCCCCAACCCCAGGGGCGGGTTCCTGGTCGAGATCCCGGGCCCGCCTTGATATGCCCACGACGCAGCCGTCACCGCACTCCTCTTTGACGCACCCTCGCCCGGTTGATAAAACACCATCTCGGAAGAGGTCATACATGGCACTCGTTGGTTCTAAGACGGCGAAACGCGAGAAGAGCAACTACATCATCCAGTCGGTCGCGCATGCGATTGACGTACTCGAGCAATTCAACGGCGAGACGGATGAACTGGGTGTCACTGAACTCTCGAAGCGGCTCAAGCTGCATAAGAACAACGTTTTCCGTTTGCTCGCGACGCTCGAAGCGCGCGGTTATATCGAACAGAACAAGGCGACGGAAAACTACCGGCTCGGCCTGCGTTGCCTGCATCTCGGACAAACCTTTCTCGACCAGCTCGGGCTGTTGCGTCAAGCGCGTCCGGTGATGGATACGCTCTCGCGCAAATGCCGCGAGACCGTGGTGCTTGGACTCTTGCGCAAAACCGAAGTGGTGCTGCTGCACGCCGTCGAGGCCGACCAGCCGGTGCGCGTGGTCACGCTGCTCGGAAGCCCACTGCCCTTGCATTGCACCGCCGTCGGCAAGGCTCACCTCGCCTTTGATCTCGCCGATCGTGCCGAAGGGGGCCTGCCCGATTCGCTGCCGCGCCATACCGAGCGAACGATCACCAAGCGGACGGAACTGGTCGCCGAACTCAAGCGCACAGTCGAGCGCGGCTACGCCCTCGAAGCCGGCGAGTACCTTGCCGATCTCGCCGCCATCGCGGTCCCGATCCGCGACTATACCCGGGCCGTGGTCGGCAGCCTGGCGATCGTTGCGCCCGAGTACCGGCTGACGCCCGAGAGAATCGACAAGGAGATCGCACAGGCCACCATCCGTGCCGGCCGCGAACTCTCAACCCGCCTGGGCTGCACCGAGTAGCCGAATCGGTTGAAACGCGACGTTCCGATGCTAGGGCTGCTGCGTCGCCAGCCTTAAGAAAAGCTTTTCCTTCGGCGGCTCAACCATTAGCCCGGACGATAGACCAAAATGAAGATCCTCGTTCCCCTCAAGCGCGTTCCAGACCCGCAGACCAATATCCAGGTTCGCCCGGATGGCTCGGGAATTGTGACCGACAACGTCAAATTCGTGATCAACCCCTTCTGCGAGATCGCCGTCGAAGAGGCGCTGCGGCTCAAAGAGAAGCAGGCCGAGAGCGAAGTGATCGTCCTCTCGATCGGTGGCAAGGAATGCCAGGAGCAACTCCGCACCGCACTCGCCATGGGCGCCGACCGGGCGATCCTGGTGCTGGCGGAGGTGCCGGTCGATCCAGCAACGGCCGCTGCCGTGATCCATAAGATCATCGAGCAGGAGCAGCCGATGCTGGTGCTGGCCGGCAAGCAGTCCATCGATGACGATGCGGGCCAGACCGGTCAGCTGGTGGCCTCGATGCTCGATTGGCCGCAAGCCACCTGCGCCTCCAAGATTGACATCTCGGCCGACGGCGGCGAAATCACCGTGATGCGTGAGGTCGACGGCGGGCTCGAGAGCCTGGCCTTTGCGCTGCCGGGCCTCGTCACCACCGACCTTCGTCTGAACGAGCCCCGCTACGCTTCATTGCCGGGCATCATGAAGGCACGCAAGAAAGAAATGCGGGAAGTGCCCTTGGCCGAACTTGGCCTCGGCGCGACCGAAAAGGTCAAGATGGTCGCTATCACCGCGCCCACGAAACGTCAGGCCGGCAAGAAGGTCGAGAGCGTCGCCGAGCTGGTGTCGCTGCTGCACACCGAAGCCAAGATCATCTGATCCAACCCTCTGTAGCGGACGCAAAATCCGGAGAGCTGAAAATGAGCAAAGTCCTGATTCTTGTCGAGCACGCCCACGGCAAAATCCTCAAGGCGACCCAGGTCGCCATGACAGCCGCGAGCCGAATTGCCGCCGGTGGGGAAACCGTCGCGCTGGTGCTGGGTCACGGCATCGAGGCCATCGGGCAGGCCGCGGCCACGCTCGGCGCCAACCGCGTGCTGGTCGTCGATGACGCCCGCGTCGCCCATCCCCTCGCCGACATCCTCGGCAAGGCCATCGCGCATATCGCTCGCAGCGAGGCGATCGACGTGGTCGTCGGTGCTGCGACAGCGATCGGAAAAGATGTGCTGCCGAGAGTCGCCCAGTTGCTGGACGCCGGCATGGCGAGCGAGATCACGGACGTCAATGCCGACGGCTCCTTCGCGCGTCCCTCCTATGCCGGCAATGTGGTGGTGACGGTTGCGATCACCACCGCCGTCAAGGTTGTAAGTGTGCGCGGCACCGCCTTCGATCCGGCACCTGCCGCCGCTGCCGCTGCGGTTTCGAAGTTCGACCTGCCCACAGGGATTTCGGGCACGATGCGCTTCATCAGCTTTGAAGAAACCAAAAGCGACCGGCCGCAGCTCACCGATGCCACCATCGTCGTCTCGGGCGGCCGGGGCCTGAAATCGGGGGAGAACTTCAAAGAGGTTCTTGAGCCTCTGGTCGACACGCTCGGTGCGGCGATGGGAGCCTCGCGAGCCGCGGTCGATGCCGGCTTCGTGCCGAACGATCTGCAGGTCGGTCAGACCGGCAAAGTCGTCGCGCC
>VFKT01000089.1 GCA_009885395.1 Deltaproteobacteria bacterium
CGTGCGCAGCCCTCCGGCGTGCTTGGTGGGGCGCCCGGTCTCGGCGGGGCGGGTGCGGGTGCCTCGAGCGTTGTGATCGACGGCGGCCAACCCGGATCGGCTTTCGAGAAAGAGGTCCGGATCGTCGCTGATCAGATCTCGAATTCGCTGGTCATCCTGGCCACCCGCAAGGACTACGAAGAAATCCTCGAGGTTCTCGGTGATCTCGACGTCGTGCCCCGTCAGGTTGTAATCGAGGTCCTGATCGCCGAAGTTGGCTTGAACAAGGATCTAGAGATGGGGATCCAGAGCGTCCTCACCAACAGGGGCGCACTCGGCCCGGTGCCGACGGTCAGCGTTACGCCAGCCCCGACCTCCAGCGGCGACGGTGTCCTCGGGCCGCTCGGCAAGATTCTCGGTACCGGCCCGGCCGGCACCGACGACGATCTTCTGAAACGCTTGCTTTATATCGATCCGGCCGGGATGCTGACGGCGATCATTACCGACCAGCAGAGCTTTCGTTTCGAACTCACCGCTCTGGCGTCTGCAGGACGGCTCAAGGTGCTCGCCAGCCCGCACGTCCTGACGTCAGACAATCGCGAGGCGCTGATCAATATCGGCCAATCGATTCCAATCCTGACTTCGCAGGCGAATTTGGCCGGAATCCAGGGTCAAAATGGTCAGACCGCGTTGGTCAACAGCGTGCAGTATCGCGACACCGGCGTCATCCTGAGTATTTTGCCCCAGGTCAATGCCGATGGTCTCGTCAACCTGCAAGTTCGACAGGAAGTCAGCGAGGTCGATAAGAACTTTCAAAGTTCGACCGGCTCACCCGCCTTCATCGTGCGCGAAGCCGAGACAACGGCGGTGGTTCAGGATGGCGATTCGCTGCTGATCGGCGGCATCATCCAGGAAGTGACGACACGTGGTCGGTCGGGCGTGCCCTATCTGATGGACCTGCCGGCGATCGGTCAGCTCTTCCGCAGCGAAACCGATAATGTGCGCCGGGTCGAATTGATCATTCTGCTCACGCCGCACGTTATCCGCGGTCGCGCCGAGGCCTTGCAGGTCACGCAAGAGTACAAGGACCGGATGTGGGATGTGGTCGATGAGATCGACCGTACCGCCGGGCTGCGGGCCCCGACCTCGCGCGAATACGCCGAACGGGTGCGAGCCCGCAGTCGCACCACGACCGCTCAACGACCGCAGGTCGGTCTGCTCCCCAATCGCGACTGGGAGGACTGAGCCGCCGGCGGAACCATGGTGCGGCGCGCTCTCAGCCGAACCCCCTTCGCCCTGCTCTGGCGGCGGCGAGACCTCTTGGCGCTTCTGGTGGGACGCGATCTGCGCGCTCGCTTCGCGGGGTCGCTGCTTGGGGTGGGGTGGGTGATCGTCACGCCATTGGTGCAGCTCGCTGTTTTGACGTTGATCTTTTCCACCGTCCTGCGGGTTCGCTTCGCCGCCGACGGGGCGCTCGCCGGTTCGCCCTTTGCCCTCGTGCTGGCGTGGGGACTTTTTCCTTGGATTGCCGCCCAGGACGGGCTGGCTCGAGCCACCTCGTCGCTGGTCGATGGCGCCGTCCTGGTGCGGCGGATGTCGGTCGAGCCCGCCATCCTGCCCGTGGTGCCGGTGCTGGCGAACCTGGCGCAAGTGGTGGTGACGCTTGCGGTCGTGGCGCTGCTCTCGGCCCTGCTCGGCGAGCCTCCGGCGACCACCGTCGTCCTTTGTCTGCCCGTTCTCCTCCTGCAGACCGTGCTCGTGCTCGGCGCCGGCTGGATCTCCGCCTTCGCACACGTCTATTCGCGGGATAGTGCCGCTGTGGTCGGCGCCCTCTTGCAGGTGTGGTTCTATCTCTCGCCGATCGTCTATCCAGTTTCGGCGGCACCCGAATCTTTGCAGCTACTGCTCTGGTTGAATCCGATGGCTGGTATCACGGAATCGCTGCGCGCCTTCGCCTTGGGTGGCGAACCGC
>VFKT01000043.1 GCA_009885395.1 Deltaproteobacteria bacterium
ATGCAGGAGGTCGCTGGTTCGAATCCAGCTGCGACCATGATGCTTCGCCGGTGTCACGGCGTTTTTTCCTTTCCCGTTCGGGTTTCCTCCGCCCGGGCGCTAGGGTCGGGCGCGGTGGCGATGGGGCGGACGTGATCGGCGACCTCTGGAGGTACAGACGCTTCGTGCTGGGCATGGCCCGGCGCGAGTTCCGGGCGCGCTATCTCGGCTCTCTTCTCGGCAGTGCCTGGGCGGTGCTGCAGCCGCTCGCCACCATCGCGATTTACACGCTGGTATTCGGCGGCCTGCTCGGCGCCCGCCTGCCGGCCGGGGGCGACGGCTTGTCGTACGGCCTCTTTCTCTGTGCGGGTGTGCTCACCTGGGCGAGTTTTGCCGAAATCCTGCAGCGCTGCACCGGCATCTTCGTCACTGAGGCCAACCTGATGAAGAAGATGTCGTTCCCCCGCGTCGTACTGCCGGCGGTGGCCTGGTTGTCGGCAAGTCTGCACCTTTTGATCACGCTTGGACTGGTGCTGCTGCTGCTTCTTGTCACGGGCCGATTTCCCGGTGTCAATCTGCTCGTTCTGCTGCCCTTGTTGCTGCTGCAGCAGGCGATTGGTCTGGGCCTGGGTGTGGCGCTCGGCGTACTCAACGTTTTCTTCCGTGATATCGGGCACGGGCTAGGGATCGTCGTCCAGTACTGGTTTTGGTTGACGCCCATCGTCTACCCGCTCTCGATCGTCCCGGAGTGGGCGCGCGGCCTGGTTGCTCTCAATCCGATGACGGGGCTGGTCGTCGCCTTTCAGGGTCTTTTGCTGGACGGCCGGTTGCCCACGCTTGAATCCCTGGCAGTGCCTGTGGCGGCGGCGTTACTCAGCCTTTGGCTGGGTCGCAGCCTCTACCGGCGGTTGGCCGGTCAGCTGACGGACGACCTCTGATGGGAAGAATCGTCGTTCGCAATTTATGCAAGACGTATCGTCTCTACGCTCGTCCACGCGATCGGCTGGCCGAATGGTTTCGACCCGGCCGCGGCCCGCGCCACCACGAGGCGCGGGTGCTGCGCGATATTGGTTTCGAGCTTGAAGCCGGTACGGCGCTCGGCATCATCGGCATGAACGGTGCCGGCAAGAGCACGCTGCTGCGCATCCTCGGCGGTACCACGCTGCCGACCTCGGGCTCGTTCGAGGTCGAAGGCAAGGTTGCGGGTCTGCTTGAACTTGGTCTTGGCATCCATCCCGAGTTCAACGGCTGGGAGAACGCACGACTTTCGGCGCAGCTCCTGGGGCATGACGCAGATCAGATCGAATCCCTGCTCTCCTGGGTGCAGGAGTTTTCCGAACTCGGTGACCATATGGACCGACCGCTGCGCACCTATTCGACCGGCATGCAGGTTCGCCTCGCTTTCAGCGCGGCCACGGCGGTGCGGCCCGATGTTCTGCTGATCGACGAGGCGCTCTCGGTCGGCGATGTCCATTTCCAGCATAAATCGATGGCCCGCATCCGTGCGATGCAACGCGCTGGCACCACCTTGCTCTTCGTCACGCATGATCCCTCGGCGGTGAAGGCCTTGTGCACGCGAGCTCTTTTGCTGGACGAAGGGCGTGCCGCGGCGCTCGGCCCGCCCGACGAAGTCTATGATCTCTACAATGCGATGATTGCCGAGAGGGAGCGTGGTGGTGCAATCGAGCAACGCGCCGGCGACGACGGCCGGGTGGCGACCCGATCGGGAAGTCGCGAGGTCGAGGTCGTCGAGGTCGCGGCGTTTAATGCAGGCATGGCTGCGGCCAGCGTGTTCATGCTTGGCGAGCGGGCGATTTTCCGCTGCCGGGTGCGGGCGCGGCGGGCGATGGCGTTGCCCACCGTCGGCTTCACGATCCGCGACCGTTTTGGCACGGATGTTTTCGGCACGAATTCGCTGCATCTCGGCCTCGAGCCGTTTTTGCTTGAGGCCGGGAAAAGCGTTGATGTTATCTTCGAGCTTCCGCTGGAGATTGGCCCGGGCAGCTATTCGGTTTCGGTCGCCGTGCATGAGGAAGCCGACCATCGCGCCGGCAATTTTGATTGGTGGGATCGGGCGCTGATCTTTCAGGTCGCACACGAGGGGCCGCTGCGGTTCGTCGGGCTGGCGCGGCTAGCGGCCGAGGTGCGCGTCGTACGGGACGCTCGCGATGGTTGAGGCGCGGGTAAGGGCCGTTGCCGTGACCCTGGTGACTTTCGACAGCGCGCGCTGGATTGGCACTTGCCTTGACGCGCTGGCGAAACAGACGCATCTTCCGGCGGAAGTGGTTGTGCTCGACAACGCTTCGCGCGACGAGAGTGCTGCCCTGGCCGCCGCCCATCCCTTGGTATCAAGGGTGTTGCGCGAGCCTGTCAATATTGGTTTTGCGGCGGGCCAGAACCGCGCGATAGCGGCCACCGTTTCAGGCTGGGTGCTGGTGCTCAATCCAGATGCATTCTTGACGGCAACCTTCATCGAACAACTTCTGCTGCGGGCGGAGTCTGGCGGCCGCTTGGGCGCGCTTTGCGGTAAGCTGCGACGTGCGGCGGATGATGGCTCGCCAATCGAGCCGGCGCTGCTCGATTCGACCGGAATGGTGGTCACGCGCGAGTTTCGTCATCTCGATCGCGGTGCCGGCGAGCCCGATCGTGGGCAGTTCGAGTGCGAGCAGATGGTCTTTGGCGCCAGTGGTGCGGCAGCACTCTTCTCGCGCCAGATGCTCGAGGACGTGCGGATCGAGGGCGAGATCTTCGACGAGCATTTCTTTGCCTATCGCGAGGACGCCGATCTCGCCTGGCGGGCGCAGTTGCTCGGCTGGGACTGCCTTTACGTTCCAGGGGCGGTCGGATACCACGTCCGGCGCGTGGTACCCGAGCGTCGAAGCGAACTGCCGGCCGAAATCAACCGGCATTCGGTACGGAACCGATTCTTGATGAGGATCAAGAATGCCGACGCCGCCGTGTGGCGACGCTGCGGCTGGCGTGGAGTGCTGCGCGACGGATTGGTGTTTGCGGCTTGTCTCGTGCGTGAATGGAGTTCGCTGCCGGCTTTTGTCGAGGTGGTGCGTGAGACGCCGCGTGCGCTGCGCTGGCGTCGCGCGATCAAGGCCCGGCAACGCCGGCACGGCGCTGAGATCGCAGGATGGTTCCGGTGAGCGGCATGGAAGAGCGGGCAAAGGCCGGGGATGTGAGTGGTTCGCCTTCGCCGCTGCGGTGGCCGGCTCATTCGCGGGCCGCGCTACAGCAGACCTTTGCCATCGCCTGGCAGTTGGCCCGGCTCGATCTGGTGCGGCGTTACACCGCGACCATGCTGGGTCTCGCCTGGGCCACGCTGACCCCGCTTGGCATGGGGATCGTCATCGGCGTGGTGTTCTCGCGGCTCTTTGGCACCTCGCTGGAGGATTTTCTGCCCTACCTTTTCTGCGGCCTCATTTTGTGGGGGTTCTTTGTTGCTTGCATTGACGGCGGTGCGATCGCCTTCCTCGCCGCCGAAGGGTACATCAAACAAATTCCAGGTGTGTCGCTCTTCACCTACCCGCTGCGGATGGTTTTTGCCGCCCTGATCGCCTTGCTGATGGGGTTGATCGCGGTGGTGGTCGTGGCGTTGGTGTTGGGGCGTGCCATCACGCCGGCCTGGCTGACGCTGGCGCCGGCGTTGCTGGCCTGGGCGCTCTTTGGTTTCGCGGTCTGCTGCACTTCGGCCGTGGTCAATACGGTGTTGCGTGATTTCACCTACATCCAGAACGTCGCGGTGCAGGCCTTATTTTATGCGACGCCAATCATGTACCCGCCGACCCTGCTCGCCGATCACGGCCTGGCCTGGATGCTCACCTTCAATCCGGTCTACCACCTGATCATGCTGGTGCGGACGCCGGTGGTCTTCGGCGAGATCGCCCCGGCGCCACATTGGATCGCGGCCGGGCTGATGATCGGTCTTCTGCTGCCCGTCGGCTTGTTGGCGGTGCATGCCACCCGGCGTCGCGTAGTGTTTTGGCTGTGATTCTTCTCGACAATCTCAGCCTCGAGTTCCGGGCCGGCGGGCCGCGCAGTCTGCGCGACCGCATTGGCGAGATGCTCGGTCGCTCGCCGCAGGGGGCTGGTGGCGACATTCTGGCGCTCGACGGCATCTCGTTGCGGATCGAACGTGGCGAACGGGTGGGGGTGATCGGTCTCAACGGCGCCGGCAAAACGACGCTGCTGAAAACGATGTGCGGCATCTATGCGCCGACGCAGGGTCGGGCGGTGGCCGATGGCGAGATCGCTTGCCTCTTCGAGCTGGCGACCGGCTTCGAAATGGAAGCCTCGGGCTGGGAAAATATCACCACGCGCGGTCTCCTGCTTGGCATGAGTCCGCGCGAGATCCGGGCCAAAACGCAAGCTATCGCCGATTTCACGGAATTGGGCAATGCGCTTGGTCGCCCTGTCAAGAAATATTCAATGGGGATGGTGTTGCGGCTCGCCTTCGCCATCTCGACGGCGATCGATGTCGACATCCTGCTCCTGGATGAAATCGTCGCCGCCGGTGACCATCGTTTTCAGGAGAAGGCCCAGCGACGGCTCGACGAGATGGTGGCAAACGCATCCCTCCTGGTGCTGGTCAGCCACAGCATGGAAACGGTGCAACGCTTCTGCTCGCGCACGCTCTGGCTGGAGCAGGGTCGGTTGCGGCTCGACGGCCCCACCGACGAAGTGATCGCGGCGTATCAAGTCTCGACTTGAGGCGTTGTCGTTGCTCTCCCGCCCGAAAGCTCAGGGGCGATGCGGGACGTCGGTTGCGTTCGCAACAAGCATAGCGAGGCTCAAGGCGATCGCGGCGACCACCAGCCCGACAACGATGGGGTAGACGTACTCGGCCATGTTCGACTCCTGTCTTTTTCCAGCGGACCGCAACCGCGCGGCACCGTGCCTGCGCAAGCATGCGCCTGCCGGAGAGATCAGGCCAGCCCCAAGGGGGGCGCCGCCTTCGGTACGAGTCGTGAAACAGCTGATTTATGTTCTGGAGCGCCGAGTTCCATCGGGCCGAGCTGGCTGGGAACCTTGTCAACCGCTGCAAGGCAGGGCGACGAGAAAAAACGGAGAGGCTGTGGGCGGTTTTCTCCTCGGAGACAGCTGCGCCGGCGCGCCACGCGGGCCCATCCTGGTCGCTCCCGCCCGCCCAGCCCGATCGAAGACCAGTCTACAACAAGACCGGTCTCAACCCCGGTGAACGTACAGGGGTTGACCTGCCGCCGAAAACTCGGATACACTTCAAAATTGGGTACCCCGATGGGACGCTCCGTCGGGATTTTGCCCAGGGAGGCTTCTGCCATGAGAATGATTCGAGTATCAATTTTATTTGTCGCGGTGAGCGCATTGGTCCTATCTGGGCAGGCGGAGAGCCGCGCGGCTTCCACCGCCAGCGGCACCTGCATCTCGACCTGCAGCCAGGCCATCGGCGGCTGCGTCAAAGATTTTGTCCTCGCCAAATCGAGTTGCAAAGAGCAATGCCGCACCAGCAGCTCGCGGCGGGATTGTCTCTCGTCGTGCAAGGGTTCCTTCGCGGCTGGCCGCGAGGGCTGCGCCGCCGATCTCGTCGAGTGCAAGGAGGCCTGCGAGATCCCCGAGGATGTGACGCCTGCCCCCGGCGGCGGCGGTGAGGGCAGCGATGTCGGCCAGTGTATCGAAGGCTGTGCCGGAGATCTTCGCACCTGCAGTGAGCGCCCCCTGGCGACCGCGCTTGTCTGTTCGGGCAGTTGTCGCGATCAGGCCAAGCTGGCCAAGGACGCTTGCCGGATCAATCCGCTGCGGGCTTTCTGCTACGGCCAGGTCAGCCTACAATTCGCCTCTTGCCTCGGCGGTTGCTTCTGGGACAGTCGGATCGAAGGCGCGCAATGCCTCAGCGATTTCCACTCGTGCGATGTGGCCTGCCTGTCGGGCGGCGGCGGTGGCGGGGGTTATGGTTCGGCCAGCGCCGCGTTCCTCGGCCCGGTTCCGAACCTGATCGAATAACCTGCGCCCTGGGTGGGCTGCCGGTTGAAGTTGGAGCGGTGCCATGCCGGCCGGGCCGCTCGGATGGCCGACGGAACCAAGATCCAGAGGCCGAGGGCTGGTTCGCTCGGCCTGCAGAGCCCTGCCACTTCTAGGTAAAGAGCATCTGGCATGAGCATCTCGACGCCGCTGGTGACGACATCGCCCGATCGATTGAGCGGGACTCCGGTGTTTGCTGGGACGCGCGTTCCGTTGCAGACGCTGATCGACTATCTGGAGGCCGGCGATCCGCTGGCGGCCTTTCTTGCCGATTTTCCAAGCGTATCCCGTGAACACGCGGCTGCAGTCCGAGGCCATCCTCGCCGCCTGCGCGGACGCCGGTCTCAAGCCGGGCTCGATCGCCGGCCTATGACCTTCTGATCTCCTTGATCGGGGCTGTTTCCCCGAGGTGTAAACTCAGAGTCCGTGGGCACCATCGAGCTTCCCCAGAACCCGATCGAAGGTCCCGAGTGGCAGGTGCCCCGTTTTTCGCGCGCTCTCGAGGATCAGGCAATCAGAAAAACCCAGCGATGGCTTGCGCCGAAAATGCAGGAGAGCGGCATCGACGACCTCCGGATCCTGCAGCGTAAGACTGGTATGATGGCGCAGCATCTCCACGGCGATTGCACGCCGCCGGGCGTCGATCCCATAGACGGACTCCAGAACCCGTAGCGTTTCTGCGAGGACCAGGTGCGAGACCCATGCTCCTTTTGCGATGAAGGACTCGGCTGCGATCACCTGCTCAGGATCATCACGCGTCACCAATCGCACCAGGATGTTGGTATCAACGGCGCGCATGGTTGGTCCGGATGTGTCGCCGAATGCCATCCTTCAGCTCGGAGAGGTTTCTCGGCGGGGGCGTCGTTGCGAAAAGCTTCCGGTGGATCTCTTCCGACGAATACTGGCCCGCCTTCCGCACCACGATCTTTTCCCCGTCCTCATCCCATTCCAAAACGGAGCCCGGACCGAGCCCGAGCCTCTTTCGCACCCCGGCGGGAACCGAGATTTGCCCCTGTGCCGTCAGCTTTGAATGGGCCAATGCCATGTCCGGTTTTCTTAGATTACCGGGGTAATGGCAAGCCGGGAAGTCCCGACACGCCCATTGACCTTCGTCGATTTTAAAGCCACCACCTCAGGTGGGCGACCCGATGGCGAAACCAGCAAACCCCCTCGGCGACCGGGCGGCGATCGTCGGCATCGGCCAGACCGCCTTCGGTCGCAGTCTCGGCCGATCGGAACTCGACATGGCGTCGGAGGCCATTCTCGCCGCCTGCGCGGACGCCGGTCTCAAGCCGGGCTCGATCGACGGCCTGGTGCGCTACGATATGGAGCAGATCGACGAGGAGCAGATCCTGAGCCTGCTCGGCAACGTCGATCTGCGATTCTTTGCCGGTACGGGCTGGGGCGGCGGCGGCGCGGCCTCGGTACTGGTGGTGGCCGCGACCGCGATCGCCGCCGGCATGGCCGAGACGGTGCTCGTCTACCGCTCTCGCGCTCGCGGCAAGGCGTCGGGCTACGGCCGTCTTGCGAATCAGGGTGGACGCTATTGGGAGAAGATCCCGGCGCGGCTCTCGACCCCCAATAAATGGCATGTGCCGCATGGCCTGGTCAGCGCCTTTCAGGAGATGGCGATGATCTCGATGCGCCACCGTATCGACTACGGCACCACTGACGACCAATGGGCCGATGTGGCGATTGCGTTTCGCGAGCACGCGCGCCGCAATCCGAATGCCGTCATGCGCGAAGCGATGAGCCGCGAGCAACACCACGCCTCGCGCATGATCGCCGAGCCTTTGCGTCTTTTTGATTGTAATATCGAAACCGATGGGGCTTGCGCGCTTCTCCTGACCACGCTCGAGCGGGCGCGCGACTTGAGGCAGACGCCCGCCCTGATCCTTGCCGGCGCGATGTCGGCGGGCTCGCACCATATCCGGCTCGCGAATCTCTTTGCGCGTCCCTTCGAGGAGGAGTCGGCGGTGCGCGTCGGGCGGCGACTCTGGGCGGAAGCCGGCATCGCGCCACAGCATGTTGACGTCGCGTTCTTCTACGATTTCTTCACTTCGCTGGTGGTGATCGCACTCGAGCAATACGGCTTTTGCGGCCGCGGCGAGGGCGGGGCCTTTGTCGAGAACGGCGGCCTGCTTTGGCAAGGCGGGCGCCTGCCCTGCAATACCAACGGCGGACAACTCTCGGAGGCTTTCGTGCACGGGTTCAATAATACGATCGAGGCGGTGCGACAGATCCGTGGCACTTCGACCTCTCAGGTTGAGGGTGCCGAGATCGCATTCATTGCCGGAGGCAATACCGACCCAACTGGCGCGGTGCTGCTGCGGCGGCGATGAGCGGCGAGGATCGAGCGGATTCCGCCCGCTGGGTGCAGCCCGAACGGCCGCTTCCCGTGCCGACGCAGGACGACGTGGCCTTCTTCGAGGCCGCGTCGCACAGTGAATTTGTGCTGCAGCGTTGTGCCGCCTGCGGGCTCTTCCGGCATACGCCGCGTCCGATCTGCCCCGCCTGCCACTCCTTAGAGCACCTCTGGCAACGTGCCAGCGGCCAGGGCGCGGTTTACACCTGGACGGTTGTGCACGGCCCGACGTTGCCGGCCTTCGAGGCCGAGCTGCCCTACGTCGTGATCGACGTCCATCTTGACGAAGGCCCGCATATGATCGGTCGGCTGCGCGATTGTCCGCCAGCCGACGTGCGCGCCGGGATGCGCGTCGAGGCCGTTTTCGAGCCCGGCGACGACGGCATCATGCTGGTGGCATGGCGTCAGTCTGGCTGAACCTGACTCAACCGCGAGACGATCGCGACTCGCGTTCCTCGCCGTCGGCGCACCAGCTCTATCGAACGAAGTTTCAGCCCGGGCGAAGGCGCCCCGTCAGGCGACCGGCGAGGCGCTCCATGAAGCGCAGCGGGCCATAGACCGCGAGACGGTCGCGGAGGTGACGCAGGCGGCCGGTCGAGAGGCGGACCTCCCGGCGCGGAATCTCTGGTGCGCGGTGGCGGAGGATTGGTTCCAGTCCAGTGAGCCAGCCGTTGCGCAGAGCGTTCTCGGAAAAACGTTGCCCTACATCCACGCGGGCCGCTTCGCCGAGCCGTTGCCGCAAGGTCGGCTCGTCAATCAACCGGCGCAAGGCGTCGAGCCAGGCTTCCGGCTCATTGGGGCAGATCAAACCCGTTTCACCGTCGCGGGCGGTTTGGGCGTTGGGCGAACCGGCTGAGTAGATACCGGCGATCCCCAGGGAGCCGTACTCGAGATATTTGTTCCAGTACTTGAAGCGGTGGAAGCTTGATTCCCGCAAAGGCGCCAGGCCGATGTCAAGGCGCAAGCCAGCAGCGGTTTGCCGCCAACGTCGGAAATCGGGATCGAAGGGATGCCAGCTCGCGCCGAGCGCGGCGACAAGCTGCGGTTTTGCGCCGCAGAAAACAAAATCTATCGCATGGCCTTGCTGGAAGTCGAGCCTGCGCAGCGCTTCCCCGAGCAACTCGTCGAGGAATCCGGCGTGGTCCACGCTGCCGAGGAAGCCGATGCGGAGACGTCTGGCGAGGTTTGGCTCAGCTGTGACGGCAACCGGTTCGCCCTCGGGATCCGGGGATGGCACGGGCTGCAACAAAAGCGTGGTCGCGACGCCGTGGCGCAGGGTCAGTTCCTCACCAAGCAGCGGATTGCAGACCAGCACCAGGTCGGCCTCGCGGATGATCGAGGCCACCCCCGCCGAAACCACGGCCGAGCGGAAGAAGTAGGCGCTGCGGGCATCGGCCGGGACGTTCTCGAGATCGTCGTCGAGGTAGGTGGCGACGCGTCGGCCGAGTCGCTGCGCTTCGCGGGCGATTCGGAGTTCGGCGGGAGACGCCCCCCGCACCAGGAGCAGCGCGTCGCACCAGGCGAGGTCGTTGGCCCGGGTCGAGACCGAGGTCCCCTTGCGGAGTTCGCAATGCCCCGTCGCCGCGAGGGAATCGAGCACGCTATGCAGGCCGAGCACGGCCGACGGGATATCGGCTTCGGTCAGCACGAGAAGCCGGGCCGGGCGCGCGGCGGCGTTGGAGGCGGCACCGCTCTCGTCCGATTGCATCAGAATGCTTTCCGGCAGGTGCGGCGGGCCTTGGAGGTCCGAGGGCGCCTTGCCGCAGCTGGTTGGCGGGCCTTCGAGGTCCGTTGGCGCGTTGCCGCGGGCGGTCGGTGGGGAGATGCGGCGCGGCTCATCCGAAGGTCTCGGCTTTCCTCTTGGCATGGTCGCGGTACCCGGGAAAGTTGGGGGCTCGGTGCGAAGTCTCCGGCGCAGCCGCCACGCCCTCTCCGGTCGGATCGAGAGGAGGAGGACTTTGCCCCGCCGCGCTGCCGCGACGTCGCCGGGCCGAGGAAGGCCAAAGCCCGAAGTTGGCACGATCAGGCCGGGGCCGCGCCGCTCGCCTTGACCGACCTCGCTGCATGGGCGAGGACTCGCCCATGGTTGAACGCTTCGGGAATCTCGTTGCCATGTTCGAGGGCAGTGTCGCCAGTTACGGCGGCAGGAATCTCTTCGGAATCCGGCGCGATGCCGCCTGGCAGTGGTTGACGTACGGCGAATTCGCGGTGGTGGTCGACGAGGTTCGCGCCGGCCTTGCCACGCTTGGCGTGCAGCGGGGCGACCGGGTCGCGATCGTCGCCGACAACCGGATCGAGTGGGCCGCCGGGTGTTATGCGACGATGGGCCTCGGCGCGAGCTTCGTGCCGATGTACGAGGCGGAGCTGGCCCGGGAGTGGGAGTTTATTCTTGCCGATTGTGGTGCGCGTGTGGTTTTTGGCGCGACCCGCTTGATCGCCGAGGTCTTGGGCGAAATCCGCTCCAGGGTGCCTACCCTGGAGCACGTCATTGACCTTGAAGGGACGGCTGCCGACGCCGGTTCGCTCGAGCATCTCCGCGAACGCGGTCGGGCGCAGCCGCGTGCTTCGGTCCAGCCGGGCCCCGACGAGATCGCAGGACTGATCTACACCTCCGGCACAACCGGTCTGCCCAAGGGCGTCATGCTCAGTCATCGCAACATCTGCTCGAATATCGAAGCCATTCACGAGAGCTTCAAATTCGAGGGAATCGAACGCTCTTTGGCGTTCCTGCCCTGGGCGCATTCGTTCGGCCAGACCTGCGAGTTGCACGGACTCGTAAGCCTCGGCTCCGAGATCGCGATCAACGATTCGATCCCGAACCTGATCGGCAACCTGGCCGATGCCAAACCGACCATTTTGTTTGCGGTGCCGCGCATCTTCAACCGTCTCTACGAGGGTGTCAATAAACAAATTTTAGAGAAGCCGGCGCTGGTGCAGTCGCTGGTGCGGGCCGGCATCGCGGCCGCGACGCGACGCAGCCGTGGCGAGAGTCTGGGGATCCTCGACCAGATCGTGCTCTTGCTGGCTGATCGGCTGGCGTTCTCGACCATTCGGGAGCGTTTCGGGGGACGTCTCAACTACGCCGTCAGCGGCTCGGCCGCGCTCGCACGCGAGGTGGCCGAGTTCATCGACGCGCTTGGAATCATGGTTTACGAAGGTTATGGATTGACCGAAACCAGCCCGATGGCGACCGCCAACTTTCCCGGCAGTCGCAAGATGGGCAGCGTTGGTCGCGCCGTGCCGGGGGTCAGGATCGAGATCGATACCGCAGCCTCGGGCGACCCGCGCGATGGCGAGATCATCGTGCACGGCCCCAATATCATGAAGGGCTACTACAACCGGGCCGAGGAGACCCGCCAGGCGTTGCGCGAGGATGGTGCACTGCGCACCGGTGATCTCGGCCACCTCGATGACGATGGCTTCCTCTGGATCACCGGTCGCATCAAGGAACAGTACAAGCTCGAGAACGGCAAGTATGTTGTTCCATCGCCGCTCGAAGAGAAGATCAAGCTCTCGCCCTATATCGCCAACGTGCTGGTGCATGGCGCCAACCGGCCCTTCAACGTTGCCCTGGTGGTTCCGGAACGGGCCGCCGTGGTCGAATGGGCTCTTGGCAAGGGGATCACGCTTGGCGACGACCTGACGACCGACCCGCATCTGCGTCAACTCCTGCACGAAGAGCTGGCGAGAACGCTCGGGCCGGCCAAAGGCTTTGAGCGGATCGAGCGCTTTGCGATCGCGGCTGAGGATTTTACGACCGAGAACGGGATGTTGACGCCGACCATGAAGCTGAAACGGCGAGCGGTGCTGGCGCGCTACGGGGCCGCCCTCGATGCGCTCTATGGGTAGCGGCGGCGCGCGGACCCGATGCCGCGCCAAACACGAGCCGTCTCGTTGACTCCGCCAGCGGTCCACACCGTCCGATGTCGCAGGGCCCGAGTGCTGTGCGCCCTGCGCAGCCGAACCGGGCTGCTTGCCGCCGCCACCGACTTCGGGCAAGACTCGGCTTGGCGGGATAACGCCGTGGCTCGGCGGCACCGACTGCCACGAGAGGAAGACTTCCGATGAATGACGCGCAGGGACGAAATCCCAAATTTCATACGCACAAAGCCGGGTGGCGCGCCGCCCGGCTGCTGGCCCTGGTCGCGGTGGCCGCGCTGTCGGCCTGCTCGAACGCGAGCGCACCGCCGCCACTGCGAGTCGGCGTTTCTGCCGTTCCGATCACGCCTTGCGGCGAGTCCGCCGACTGGGATGGCCCCATCACCGTCAGCGGTGTCTGGGGCGAGGCTTTCGAGGATCTCAACGCCAATCTTCGCTGGGATCCCGGCGAACCCTTCACCGACGAGCCAGCCAACGATGAGCTTGATGCGACCTCCGAAGGCGAGTGGGATGGCATCTACATGGCGGGCTTCGGCAGCGACCGCATCGCGATCGGTTGCCATGACGATCTCTGGGCGCGCACGCTGGTGGTCGATGACGGCGAGACGCGCGTGTCGATGACGGTCGTCGATACCATCGGGATGCTCACCTGGGGCAGCTATTCGGGCTTCCAGAAGGAACGCGCGCAGCTCGCCGCAGAACTTGAGCTCGACTCCACGATCTATTCCAGCACCCATAACCATGAAGGGCCCGATACGATAGGGCTCTGGGGACCGGAACTCACCTCCGACGGAAAGTTCCCGCTTTATATGCGTTATATTGACCGGCAGGTTGCGCGCTCACTGCGCGAGGCCGTGGGGTCGCTGGCGCCGGTGGCCGAGGTTCGAGCTTTTTCCGCAACAACCGCAACCAACCCCGAGTTGAAGGGCTTGCAGGTCCGCACCGGCTGTCGCCCGCCCTGGATCTTCGACGACGAACTGCGCGGACTCGCCTTCCTGGGCGCCGACGGGGATGCGCTCGCGACCTTCATCAACTGGGGCACGCATCCCGAATCGCTTGAGGATGAGAATCTCTACATCAGTTCCGATTTCCCGCATTGGATCCGCGAGCAGGTCGAGCAGACTCTCGGCGGCACCGCAGTCTATGCCTCGGCCGATCTGGGTGCGGTCGAAATCGTCGGCGATACCTGCGTCACCGGCGCCGACGCGCGCAACCCCGACGGCAGCAACGAATTCGATGTTCGTGACAATCTTGGTTTTGCGCGTACCGAAGCGATCGGGCGACTGGTGGGCGGCGTGGTGGCCGAGGGGCTTCGTGCTGCCGAGCCGCTGGACGTCGTCTCGCTGGCCACGCGACGGGTCGAGTACCGCTCGGCCGCGTCCAACGCTCTTTTTGAATTGGGCCGCCTGGTTGGTGTGCTTGACCTCGATTCCGAGATTTACGACCCGACGTTATGCCCGGGTGCGACAGGTCTTTGTGGCTTGCTGGAGCAGAGCGTGGTGGAATTTTTGGGCAGGGACGGGACGCCCGAGATCCAGATGATCACGCTGCCGGGCGAGGTTTTCCCCGAGCTCTTCCTCGGTGTAGCGGCGAACCGCCGCACCGACTGCCCCGCAGCCGATACCGGGCGCCCCGCCGAGCCCTCGATCCGCGACCGCATGACGGCACCCTATCGTTTTGTGATCGGTCTTTCGCCCGACCAGATCGGCTACGTCGTGCCGGGCTATGATTTCTATGCCGGCATCGGCCTCGATGAGGAAACGAGCGATGTCTGCCGCGGGCAGGGCTACGATCCCGCGGTGGCGCGCCGCACGGTGCCGGCCCATTACCACGAGACGCTCTCGGTCGGCGTCGAAGTCGGGGCACTCGTGACCTGCAAGGCGGCGGAGTTGTTGGCCGGCCCCGAGTCGATCGCCAACGAACAAGCGTGCCAGGGGCTGCCCTGAGGCGTCTCGTCAAGGCGACGGTCTTCGCATTTGCGGCTCTGCTTGCGAGCGAGTTCGGTGGCTCCAGGGCCGCAGCACATCTCGCGGTCGGTGGCCGCAGTCTGATCGTGCTCTGTGTGAGTTCGACCGCAGTTGTGATCGCCCAGGCGCTCGAGAGCACGCATTGGCCCGATGGCGCGATGGCCCGTACGCCCTTTGTGGTCGAGCAGAAGATAATCGGTGACGCGCCAGCCGTCGGGAAGCAGATGGAGCTTTTCGGCGGTGCGGCGCCCGCCCGCTACGCCCGGGGCGAACGGGCGCTGCTCTTCTGTACGGCGGGTGGCGGCCCGGTGGTCGCGGCGACTGCGACTCCCCGTCATCGCAGGCCCTTCGATCAGGCTGCGCCTCCGAGTGGCGAGGGGTTCGGATCTGCCTGGCGGGCGGTGCAGCAGGCCGGGGGCCGACTGGTGCTTCGCGAGGATGAAAACCTTGACTCCGGCGGCGCTCAGGCGCTGGGGCAACTCTGCTTCGCTGCGAAGGCCGAACGTGAGACGCCGCCCGGGGTTGAAGGCACCACAAATTTGCAATCGACGCGCGTGACCGATGCGCTTGTCGAGTTGCTGGAGATAGAGGTCGCGAGTCTGCGCCTCCTTGCCGCGGTCGATCTGCTCGAGCGCCTCCACCACCCGGAGTCCTTTTCTACCGCGGCTCGTACTCGTCTCGCCAAAATAAGCTTGAATGACTCGATCGAGCCGCGCGTGCGGGCTCTCGCCTCGCGGATCGTTGGTGGACTCGATGCGGCAGCTGCACGGCCCGCAGATGGCGGACGCGCTAAGTCCTCCACCGGAGCATCTGCCTCGACCGGCAAAGCAGGAAAAAAGTGACACTGACCACACGGAACCCTTGACCAGGGCTTTCCGCCTGCGTCGATTCACGAATCAGCGAATCCTTGACGAGGCGAGGAGGGACCGACGCCTGCCTCCCGGCTGGCTGGTGAGATGTGCAGACATTCACTTCCCCATTCACGGGGTTGGCGCTGTCTCGCGGCTCGTCGGTGAGACGTCGGAGCTTGCCCGACCAGGCGCCACGAGGCGCAAGACTCGCGCGGACTTGCCCCGGCAAGCGCGGTCCGGCAAGGCGCCCGCCATGGCGCAAACCCGCATCGTCTCGTGGAACGTCAACGGCATCCGTTCCTGCGTCTCGAAGGGATTCGTGGATTGGCTGAAGACGTCGGGTGCCGACATCGTGGGTTTGCAGGAGACCCGCGTCGAGTCCGAGGCGTTCCCTCCCGAGTTGCAGACACTTGAGGGCTGGCCGCATCTGCATCCCGTCGCCGCCCGCAGTCGCAAGGGGTACAGCGGCGTCGCCCTCTTGAGTCGGGTTGCCCCGGTCGAGGTCCTTACCGAACTGGGCGACGCCAATTTTGACTCCGAAGGCCGCTTCCAACTGGCCCGCTACGCCGGCCTGTTGATCGCCAATGCCTATTTTCCCAACGGCAGCGGCAAGGACCGCGACAACAGCCGGGTGCCGTTCAAACTTGAGTTTACGCGGCGAGTCTTCGAGGTGGTCGAAAAAGAGCGCCGCCGCACCGGATTGCCGGCGCTCATCATGGGTGATTTCAACACCGCACCCCAGCCGATCGATCTCGCCCGCCCGAAGGCCAACGAAAAAACCAGCGGCTTCCTGCCGCAAGAGCGTGTCGATCTCGCTGCCTGTCTCGGAAAAGGCTGGACCGATACCTTCCGCAGCTTGAACCCCGAGGCTGTCGAGTATTCCTGGTGGAGCCAGCGCTTTGGCGTGCGCGAGAAGAACATCGGCTGGCGGATCGACCTCGTGGTCGCGTCGCGCGATCTGCTGCCGAAGCTGCGGCGCGCCTTCATTCTCGGTCAGGTGCGCGGCTCGGACCATTGCCCGGTCGGGATCGAGCTCGAGCCCGGGCTGCTCTGAGCGGCTCTTCCGCCCGACCGAGTGCGGGGGATGGTTGGCGTTGGGGGGAAGGCGCGCGCCAGTGGGATGGTTGGCGTTGGGGGGAGCGCTCGCGCGGGCGGGGCTGCTCTCCCGAGATACCGATGGACCTGTGATTTTGACCGGTTGCTCCCGCCACTGAGAGCCAGCCTTGCCTCCAGGCGCAGACCTCGGATAGCCTAGACCTTGCTTTGAGCCTCGATGCGGAGGGCCAGACAACCTCAGCTTCGATCGAAAATGGAGATTTACCTTGGCGATTCTCTCAAAAAAAATTATCGACTCCCCCCTCGCGCGTCGCGATTTCATCAAACATTCTTTGCTCGCAGCAGGCTCGCTCGCCATCCCGCCAGCGCTGCTCTCGGCCTGCGGCAACGTCGCCGATCCGGTGGGCGAGCCTTTCGTCGTCGACCCTTCCCGCCCCTGGTGGTTGCAGGGCAATTTCGTCGGCGTGCACGATGAACTCGACGCCTATGATCTGCCGGTGCGCGGTCGCATCCCGACCGAACTGGCCGGCCTCTATGTCCGCAACGGATCCAATCCGAAAAATGACCTCTCGCCGCATTGGTTCCTCGGCGATGGCATGGTGCACGGCATACGGCTCGGGGGCGGCAAGGCGCTCGCGTACCACAACCGTTTCGTGCGCACGCCCTACTACGAAAAAGGTGTGACTTTCGATCAGGCGATTTCGGCCGGTCTTCCCCCCAGCAAGTTCAATACGACCAGCAACGTCAGCGTGATTTACCAGGGCGGCCGGATCTACAGCTCAGGTGAGGTTGGCGGCGCCTATGTGATCGATCAGAACGATTGCTCGACTGTGGGAACCTGGGATTTTGGTGGTCAGGTCGACAACTCGTTCACCGCGCATGCCAAGGTCGATCCCGAGACCGGCTACCTGCACTTCTTCGGCTACTGGTTCGTGCCGCCCTTTGTCACCTACTACGTTGCCGACCAGAACGGACGCGTGATCCAGAAGGAACATATCGCGACCGAGCGGGCGACGATGATGCATTCGTTCGCGATCACCGATCGGGAGGCGGTTTTCTGGGAAGGCCCGATCGTGTTCGACCTGAACTCGGCAATCACCAATCCGATCGACGCCTTCAAATGGACGCCGGAATACGGGGCGCGTATCGGCATCCTGCCCTTTGGCGAGCCCGGTTCGGCGATCCGCTGGGTCGAGATCGACCCCTGCTTCGTCTTCCACGATACCAATGCGTTCCGCGACGGCGACGATGTGGTGATCGACGTCGGACGCCTGCCTTCGGCCTTTGACGGCTCGGATACCGTCAGCGACGGGCTTGAGCGGCTGACGCGCTGGCGGGTCAACACCGCTGGCGAAGATCTCCGCTTCAGCGAAGAGATTCTCAGCTGGAACCAATGGGATCTGCCGACGCACGATCGGCGCTTCACGGGCCGGCCGTATCGCTATGGCTGGTTCGCCGAGTTCCGCGACCATCCCGATTCGGTCGATGTCGGCGGCATCGGCCTGATGGACTACCGCACCGGCAAGACCCGCTTCTGGGAGCCCGGGCTGGCGCGCCACGGCGGTGAGCCTTTCTTCGTGCCCGGCGGCAACG
>VFKT01000077.1 GCA_009885395.1 Deltaproteobacteria bacterium
CGAGGTGATCCCGTGCGCCGGGACGGGGCAGGACGGTGAATCACAAACTGGGGTGCCGTTCGCCTATATCGACAACGGCGACGGGACGATCACCGACTCGAACACTGGGTTGGTGTGGGAGAAGCTTTCCGATGATGGCAGCATCAACGACCAGAATACCAGCTACAATTGGACTGAAGCGGTGAGCGTCAAGATCGCCGCGCTCAACTCCGGCGCCGGCTACGCTGGCCACAGCGACTGGCGGCTGCCGAACATCCGCGAGTTGCAGAGCATCGTGGACTTCCAGAACGCCATTCCGTCGACCTCGCCGGCCTTCGGTACGGGTTGTGCGCCTGGCTGCACTTCGCTAACTTGTAGTTGCATTATTTCGTCGTTTTATTGGTCGTCGTCTACCTTCGCGAAGAATCCTTCGAGCGCGTGGGCCGTGAACTTCGACGACGGCAACGCCAACAAGAACATTAAGTCGAACAGCAACTATGTTCGTGCTGTCCGCGGCGGCTCCTGAGGGCTTGATCATTCGGTTATTTGACTTTTGATATTTGGTTTCCGGACGGCCGTAGGGCCGTCCGTCCGAAATATTGAGCAATGGCGCAATCAGATCACTGACTAATTTCAAAGCAGGCGCCCGATCTGTGTTTCTATCTCGACAAAAAGGTTGGCTTCAGCCCCGTGCTGCGATAAAGGCTTGCGGAGTCCCGGGAGGAGCAGATCGCTGCCGGTTGGATTGTGTTCCCGGTCAAGATCTTCGGGTCGGCGCTGGCGCGTCGGTAACGACTGCAGGCAGTGTAGGGGCATGCCGATCGGTGACATCCTTCTCGCGTTGCTCGAGGGCGGCGAGACGAGTCGCCGCGAGCTGGCGCAGCGTCTCGACCTGCTCACGGGTGATGGCTGGCCGCGTCGCGTGGTGCGTCGCACCGACGCCCTGCGCCGGGCGGGGCTGGTCGCGGCCAGGGCGGGTCCGGCTGGTCGGGTTCATTTGCAATTGACGGAAGCCGGTGCCGCGCGTCTCGGCCAATGGCTCGCGCGGCCGGCCGGTTGTCGCCCGGGGGGCCTGCGGGATCTCGCCGAGCGGCTTCTGTTGGGTGAGATCCCGACCATCGATCTGGCGGAATGGCTGCAGCATGAAATCGGGCGTCGCCAGCGTTTGCGTGCCGATGTCAGCGGCCGCGCAGATGACGCCTCACGCTTGCGTGGCGCTCGATTTCAGGCCTTGCTTGGCGCCGAACTTGAATGTCTGCGAAGTCTATCCGAGCACGCGAGCTGATCGATCAGGTCTTTTGTGCGTTATCGGTGCCCGCTTCAACCTCGGGAGTGAGTATCCCGATGAACTTCTCGGCCGCCGGCGAAAAATGCCGGCCTTCCTTCAGGATGATGCCAAGCTGGCGCACGAAGCCCTCGTCCGAGAAGGGGATGACAACCAGGGTCCGATTGCGAACCTCAGACAGCGCGGCAGGTTCTGGCACGATCGCCACGCCGGTTCCGACTTCGACAATACGCTTGATGACTTCGACGTTATCGACCTCGGCCACGTAGGTGACGCGCACATTATGCCGTTGGAAGATGCGTTCGATCGCCTTATGGGTTGGGATGTCTTTCTCGAAGCCGACGAAGCGTTCGCCGTCGAGCTTCGCCACCGGGATGGTTTTGTTGCGGGCCAGAGAATGCGTCGGGTTGCAGATCAGCACCAGCCGATCCTCCCGGAAGGGAATCAAGCGGATCTGCGGCCGTTTGGTGGGAAAGGCGATGACGCCGACATCCAAAGCGCCTGAGAGCACGTCGTCATAGATCTGGTTCGACTTTTTGTACTCAAGGCGAATGTTCACGTTTGGGTAGGCCTTGACGTAACGCTTGAGCGCGTCGGAGAACTCGTAAAGGCCGACTGAATGGACAGTCGCCACCCGCACCGTGCCGGCCACGATATTGGAGAAGGCCTGCAGCCGGCCCTCCAATTCCCGGTAGCGGTTCACGATGTCGCGGCTGATTTCGTAGAAAATCTCGCCGGCGGGTGTGGGATGGACGCCCCGCTTGGCCCGCTCGACCAGTTTGCGGCCGTAGCGGGTCTCCAGCGTGCGGATTTGCTGGCTCACGGCCGATTGGGTGACGAAGTTCTGGGCCGCGGCGACCGAGAAACTGCCCGTGTCGATGAGGTCGCAGAAGACCTTGAGGGTTTCGATATGCATGGCTGGTCAGTTGAGGATGGCTAATTCCAACGAGAAGAAGAATTAACCTAACAGCCAGATGAAGGCCCGCCAATAAAGAACTTTCCGCACCCTGACCGGGGCGGCTAGGCGTGAAAGCCCTCGCATAAGGCTTGCGATCCCACCAACAAGCCAATCGATCCCGCAATCGAGAGTGACCGGGACTGAAGGCGTTCGCAAAACGCGGGCGAGCGCGCACGACCCGCCCTGCGGGTCGCAATGGAAAGCCTTGGAGCCGACCGGACTCCTTCAGGACGCGAGCGGGCGCCGGGGCTTTTTCAGGATGAGAACTTCCTGGCCCCGGACCTGAACGCGTCGACTCGGTCCCGACGAGAACCTGCGGCTGACCCCGCCAAAGAGACGCTCGAGGTCGTCCCGTTCAGCCGCCGGCCTGCCGGGTGGAAACCCGTTCGTCGTCGAGGGCGTCAACCCGGACAACGCCGCCATACCATTGGCTTGCTGCGCCCGGGCCGCACGCCATTCCCGCAACTCCCGCTCAAGCGAGTTTTCCATCGAACCAACCTCCACCCCTCCGCCACCACCACCACCACATTGAATCCGACAGGCGAGGGCCTAACGCGGGAAGCCTATCCCATCTTTGGGCACAGGCGAAACGTTTTCCCGATTTTTTCGAAAAAAAATGTGCGCCGCAGCAAATCGCCAAGGAACCGGCCGAAACCACTCCCCGGTGGCCCTGCTGGTGAATCGGCCTTTGCGGGTAGGCCGATGCCGCACGCAATTCGCGGGAGTGCGGCCGGGCTCAGTCTTCCTGCGAATCGAGACTGCGAGCGCGGGTGGGGCTGCGCAGTTTGCGCAGCGCCTTGGCTTCGATCTGGCGAATACGCTCGCGGGTGACGGCAAAGCGCTGGCCAACCTCTTCAAGCGTGAAGTCCGAGCGCTCGCCAATGCCGAAGCGCATCCGCAGGATCTGCTCTTCGCGTGGCGTCAGGGTGGCCAGCACTTTGCGGGTCTGCTCTTCCAGGCCCAGCGACATCGCCGCGTCGGCCGGCGAGACCGATTGCCGGTCTTCGACAAAATCGCCGAGCGCGCTCTCTTCGTCGTCGCCGATCGGGGTCTCCAGCGAAATCGGCTCCTTGACGATCTTGAGCACCCGCCGGATCTTGTCGGCCGGCATTTCCATCTGGCTCGCGATTTCTTCCGGGCTGGGCTCGCGGCCGAGCTGCTGGACCAGATAGCGCGAGGTGCGGAGCACCTTGTTGATGGTCTCGATCATATGGACCGGGATGCGGATGGTGCGGGCCTGATCGGCGATCGCGCGCGACACCGATTGGCGGATCCACCAGGTGGCGTAGGTCGAGAATTTGTACCCGCGCTGGTACTCGAATTTGTCGACCGCGCGCATCAGGCCGATATTTCCTTCCTGAATCAGGTCGAGGAAACCCAGCCCGCGGTTGGTGTATCGCTTGGCGATCGAGACTACGAGCCGCAGGTTGGCCTCGATCAGCAGCCGCTTGCCCTCGGCGGCTTTCCATTCGCCACGCTTGATCCGGTCGGCAACGTCGAGCAATGCGATGGCATTCATCCCGACCTGGGTTTCGACCTCGTTCGTGGAAAGCCGGGCCTCGCGCAGGTCCTCGATCCGCCTCAGTAAATCGTCGCTAGAAATTTTGAGGGCCCGCGCCGTGTTGATAATCGCCTGGCGAGCCGAGGGCTTCAGATGACGCAGGATCACCTGGAGATCGTCCGGGCTGCGCTCCGAGCGACGTGCGAGAGCGCGGAGGATTTCCGCCGGACGATCGGCGATCGCCGCGGCTTCCTTGATTTTTTGTGCGATCACGCTGATCTGCATTGCACCCAGCGGCAGCGCGATCAGCGCGGTGCGGATGCGCTCGACCAGGGCTGTGGTGCGCTTCTCGAGCCGGTTCGCCTCGACCGCCGTTTTGCGGCCCTTCAACTCAACCAAATGCCGGCTGCGTTCGACGGCGAGTCGACGCAAGGCGGGGAGGTGTTCGACAAAGGCCTCGGCGCGGACGCGGGCGCGGTCTTCGGCGGTGTCTTCGCTGCCCTTGTCCTCCTCCTCGTCGCCGAAGAGTTCGCGTACCGAGCCTTCGTTCTCGAGCAGCCGGTCGCCCAGCGCGATCAGGTATTGCAGGGCGAGCGGCGTCTCGAAGACGGCGTTTTGGGTCTCGTTCTGGCCCGATTCGATCTGCTTGGCGATGACCACTTCCTGCTCGCGGTTGAGCAGCGGAACTGCGCCCATCTCCTGGAGGTACATGCGAACCGGGTCGGAGGTGTCGCTGGCGGTATGTCGTGCGGGTTCGGGATCGCGTGGGCGTGGTCCATCACCGGCCCAGGCCTCGTCGGACTCGCCGAAATCGGCTTCGGCCTCTGGTGTCGCTTCGCCCTCGCTGTCCATCCCGCCAAGGATAGAGATCCCGCCGTCGATATCTTCGCCCGACTCGGTCTCGTCTTCCGTTTCGCCGGCGGGCTTCCCGGCAGCTGCTGCTTTCGCCTTGCGCTTGCCAGACGCGGGCCTTGGCGCAGGCGTGGGTGGCGTTGGCAGTGTCATCCCGGCCGCGGCCAAAGCCTGCCTCACCTTGGTGATGGTGGTTTCCGCTTCAGCCGGCGCAGGCTTCGACTTGGCGGCGGCTTTTGCCTGGGCCGGCGCAGGCCTCGACTTGGCGGCGGCGGCATTCGACTTGGCGGCGGCCTGCTTCACTTTGACCAAGGCGGGCTCTGCCGCAACCAACTTCGTTTTCTTTGGCGACGAAGCCCCTTCAACCATTGGCGCCAAGCTGGCCTTCGCCGCGGGAGCCGGGGCCTTGGCGGATCCCGTGGCTGTCGGCGAAGTCGGCAAGCCCGAGACATCCTTTGCCGTGATCGAGGTGTTCTTTGCCAAAGCTTCTCCCCAATCGATGCAGCCGATTCATCGCGCTCTGTCCGTCCAGGTATGCCGCGCGGTACCATGGACGCCTTCGCCCGCCCGCGAAGGGCGGATCAAAGGGCAGCCGTAGTTTCGCGTTCCGGGCCAGTCAAGGCGCCTGGTCTGAACCGCTTTCATCCACGATACCCTGCTCGGCCAGCCTGCTCGCCGGGCCGACCACCGCCGTCACCAGGCTTTCGGGTTTCAGATGACGCCGCGCAACACGTGCCACGTCGGCGATCGAGACCGCGCGGATACGCTCTGGATACTGCGTCAGGTAGTCGGCACCGAGTTCGAAGTACTCGAGCCGCGCGAAGAGGTCGGCGAGTTTTGCCGTCGAGTCGAGATGCAGCGGGAAGTTGCCCGTCAGGTAGTCCTGGGCGGCCGCGAGTTCTTCTGCCTTGGCACCCTTGGCGTGCATGGACCCGATTTCCTGGCGAACCAGGGCGATCGCTTTTGAGGCGCTCGCGACCTTGGTTTGCAACACCACCTGAAAGGGGCCGGGGAGGCGACTGGCGTCGAAGCGGCTGTAGACGCTGTAGGCCAGTCCCTCCCGGGTGCGGACGCTCTCGGTCATTCGGCTGGTGAAACCGCCACCTCCCAGAATGTGGTTCATCACCATCAATGGAAAATAATCGGGGTCGTTCCGGGCGATGCCGGTCTGGCCGAGGATGACGTTGGCCTGCTCCAGCGGGCGATCGACGACCACGGTGCCGGCGGGGGGTGCTTTGGTCGCAGTGCGGGCTTCGACCTGCGCGGGCGCGTTGGTCGGCTGCCACGCGCCGAGTTGTCGTCGCGCCGAGGCCTCCATCGTTGTGGTCTCGATGTCGCCGACGATCGCGCAGATGGTCCGGCTCGGCGTCATCTCGCGGCCATGGAAGGCGACCAGATCCTCGCGACGCAGCGCCTTGATGGACTCGGGATTGCCGGCGATCGGGTGGCCGTAGGCAGCGTCGCCGAAGAGGGCCGCATCGAAGGCCCGACTCGCGACCCAACCCGGTTCGTCCTCCGAGGCCTTGAGGCCGCCGAGAATCTGTTTGCGAATTCGCTCGACTTCCTCTTCGGGAAAGGTCGGGGCCGCGAGGCTTTGCGCCACCAGGTCGAGCGCCTGCTCGAAATCGCGCGCCAGAAAAACAGCGTTGATTTCCATCCAATCGGTCGAGGCGCCGGCCGAGAAGCTGCCGCCCAGCGAATCGGCCAATTTGGCGATTTCCTGCGAATTTCTTCCGGGCGTACCTTCGTCAAGCAAAGCGCCAGTGAAGCCGGCGAGGCCGGGGTGGATGGCGGGATCGACTCGCGCGCCGCCATCGACGAGGCATTTGATCGCGACGATAGGGACCGAATCCTGCTGCGAGAGCACGAGCCGCAAGCCATTATCGAGTTTGGCGCGACGCTCGACTTGCGCACGCTTGTTGCCAGCGGCGGAGACGTCCGCCGCCGCGATGTTCGGCGCGGGGAGCAACGCTGCAGCGAGCAGCTGGGGGAGAACGAGACCAAACGTCAAAACTTTCATTACGGGCTTCACGAAGCCTTCCTCGCTGGAGTCGCTGTTCCGGCCGACTCGGGGATGAGCACGCCAACCGCCCGATTCGGTGTCCCGAGCCATTCGAGCGCCACCCGTTTCAGGTCGGCCGCCGTGACTTTCCGGATCGCCGGTAGGTAGGTGTCGATGCGGCGCCAATCACCGGTCATTTCCCAGCTTCCAAGCAGCATGGCCCGGTAGAACATCGAATCCTGGGCGAAGATGGCCGCCGCCTCGATCTGCGCCTTGGCACGAGAAACTTCATCCGTTTTCACGCCCTCTTTTGCCACCGCGGCGATCTGGTCGAGCAGCGCTGCCTCGAGCTTTTCCGGGGCGATGCCGGGCTGCGGCTGCCCGCTGACGGTGAAAAGCTTATTGTCGATCGAAGTGGTGCTGAAACCCGCACCGACATCCAGGGCGAGACGTTCTTCGCGGACCAGCTTCTCCCATAAGCGAGAGCTTTTGCCGCCGGCGAGCACGGTCGAGAGTACGTCCAGCGCTGGCCCATCCGGATGGATGAAATTCGGCACCTGCCAGGCGATCACGATGAAAGGGAGCTGGGCCTGTCGTCGCACTTCGATCCGTCGCGCACCGCGCGGCGTCTCTTCACGGATGCTTACCGCGGGTGCATCTGGTCCGCGCGGGATCGATCCGAAAAGGGTGTCGATGCGGCGGCCAAGCGTAGCGGCATCGAAATCACCGACGACCACCAGCACGGCATTATTGGGTTGGTAGTAGCGATCGTAATGGGTGCGCAGATCTTCGAGCGTCCAGGACTGGATATCGCCCGCCCAGCCGATGATCGGTTGTCGATAAGGGTGCTCAAGAAAGGCGTGTGCCGAGAGGGTTTCCATCATGAAGGCGATCGGGTCGTCGTCGACCCGCAGCCGGCGCTCTTCGGCCACCACGTTGCGTTCGGGGGCGAAGCGCTCTTCGGTCAGGATGAGATTCCGCATCCGGTCGGCTTCGAGTTCAAGCTCGATGTCGAGGCGATCAGAGGCCAGTTTGGCGAAATAGGTTGTGGCGTCGTCTGAGGTGAAAGCGTTTTCGTCACCGCCATTGCGCGAGATCAGGCGCGAGTATTCGCCATCACCAAAGCGCGTCGTCCCCTTGAAGAGCATATGTTCGAGCATATGCGAGAGCCCGGTGCGCCCCGGCGTTTCGTTGCGCGATCCGACGCGGTACCAGACCTGGACGACTGCGACCGGAGCCTTGTGGTCCTCGAGCAGCAGGACTTCGAGACCGTTGTCGAGGGTTCGCTCGACCACGCTTTCGGCATAGCTCTCGGCGGCCGCGGCTTCGGTCCCGGCCCCGGAAAACGGCGCGCTGGCAAGGAGCGCCAGCAGGAGTCTGAGTCCGCAGGCGCGATATCGCGAGCCCAAAGATTCCGCCCCAGGCGCGATCGGTGGCACGTTGGGGGTGTCCCGGTGTCGCGAGGTGTACGAATTTTGGCAGGGGCGTTTTCCCTGCGTGGTCTTCCCTATCGGCCGAGTTCTCAGGGGCAGGGCAAAGAAAAAGGTGCGAGTCGGGTTCAAGCTGTTCTCCCTGTGGCCGCTCGCCGTCTCGTTACGGTGCGGCTCGTTCTCATCTCGTCCTTGATCGCGAGTGCTGCGGCGAGTGGATCGCGGGCGTCACGGATCGGTCGCCCGACGACCAGGATATCCGCGCCGGCCCCGACGGCATCGCCCGGCGTCGCGACCCGTTTCTGGTCGCCGGATTCCGCACCGCCCGGTCGAATGCCCGGGGTCAGCACGATCGCGCCCGGCCCGAGCAGGCGTCGCACGGCAGTTATTTCTTGTGGCGACGCGACCACGCCGTCCATTCCGGCGGTCTGGGCAAGGGCTGCCAACCGTGCCACCTGTGCCGCGGGTGTCGCCGCGACGCCGGTCTCGTGGAGCGCGCTCCCGTCGAGGCTGGTCAGCACGGTGACGGCCAGCAGTCTCGGCCGGCGCAGGCCTTCGCGTCGGCAGGTGCTGCGCAGCGCGCGGCCGGCACTCAGCATCATTTCGCTGCCGCCTTGTGCGTGCAGGTCGAGCAGTTCGACGTCGAGCCGGGCGGCCGAGGCACAGGCGGCGCCGACGGTGGCTGGGATGTCGTGAAACTTCAGATCGAGAAAAACTTCGATATCAAGCTGTCGCAGGGCGCGTACGATCGCCGGCCCCTCACGGACGAAAAGTTCTTTACCGACTTTGACGAGATCTACGGCGGTACGCAACCGTCGCGCCAGAACAAGGGCTTCGCGGCCGGTCGGAACGTCCAGCGCAAAGGCAAGCCGGGCCGCGCGCTTCATGCCGCGAGCTCGCGCAGCCGGGCGGCTGCAGCGGCGAGAGGAATGTCCTCGACCGCGCCATCGTGTCGATGGCGTAGTTCGACCACGCCACGTTCGAGGCCCTTGCTGCCGATGGTGACGCGCAGCGGGATGCCGATCAGGTCGGCGTCCTTGAACTTGACGCCGGGCCGATCATCGCGATCATCGATCAAGGTATCAACGCCGGCGGCCCGGAGGTCGTGGTAAAGCGCGTCGGCGGCGGCGCATACGGCCTCGTCCCGCATTGAAACGGGCACGATTTCGACGGCGAAGGGGGCCAGTGCTTTCGGCCAGATGATGCCGTTCTGGTCGTGGCTTTGTTCGACAGCGGCGGCCATGGTGCGCGAGATGCCGATGCCGTAGCAACCCATTTCGATCAGGCAGGCCTGACCGGCGGCGTCGAGGACGGTGGCGCCCATCGCCGCGCTGTATTTCGTGCCCAGATAAAACACTTGGCCGACCTCAATGCCGCGGTGGATGCCGTACTTTCCTTCGCCGCAGCGGGCACAACCGTCGCCGGCCACCGCCTGGCGGAGATCGACGAACGTAGTGTCGCCGCCAAAATCCCGACCGTGCTCGATGCCAACCAGGTGCGTGTCGGCACGGTTGGCGCCGCAGGCAGCGCCGCGAATACCGTGCAGCGCGTGGTCGGCGAAGATCCGCCCTTCCAAACCCACCGGCCCGGCGAAACCGACAGGGGCACCGGTCAAGCGCTCGACGGTTTCGGCATCGGCCAGTGCCAGGGTCGCTGCCCCCGAAGCCGCACGAAGTTTCGCTTCGGAAAGCGAATGGTCACCACGCACCAGGGCGACCACCGGCAAGCCATCTTCGCGGACGAAGAGCAGCGTCTTGATGAAAGCCGATTCCGGCAGGCCGAGGAAGCGCGCGACGTCCTCGATCGTGCGCTGGTCCGGGGTGTGGACGCTCTCCCGGGCGCGGCTCGTTGCCGAAGGCGCCGAGTCGACGACGCCTTCGGCCTTTTCGATGTTGGCGGCGTAGGTGCAGCGATTACAGGCTACGATCGCGTCCTCACCGCTTTCGGCAAGCACTTGAAACTCGTGACTCAGGCTGCCACCGATTGCGCCGGTATCGGCTTCGACCGCCCGGAACGTCAAGCCGCAACGATCGAAGATGCGACCGTAGACCTCGTACATATGGTGGTATTCGCGTTCGGCGTCGGCCCGGGCGACGTGGAACGAGTAGCCGTCTTTCATCAAGAATTCACGACCGCGCATCAGGCCGAAACGGGGTCGGATTTCGTCACGAAATTTGGTCTGGATCTGATAGAGGTTCTTCGGCAGATCCCGGTAGGAGCGGATGTCGCGTCGCACGATATCGGTGACGACCTCTTCGTGGGTGGGTCCGAGGCAGAACTCGCGGTCCTGGCGGTCGCGCAGCCGCAGCAGTTCCTTGCCGTAGAGATCCCAGCGGCCGCTCTCCTGCCAAAGCTCGGCCGGGCAGACCAGCGGCATCAGGATTTCCTGACAACCGGCGGCGTCGAGTTCCTGACGGACGATCGCTTCCACCCGTCGCAGGACGCGCAAGCCAAGCGGCAGGAAATCGTAGATGCCTCGCGCCACCTGCCGGATCATCCCGGCGCGAACCAGAAGTTTATGGCTCGCGGTTTCGGCGTCGGCGGGATCGTCCTTCAGCGTGGGGGCGAGCAAGGAAGTGAAGCGCACGGGCGCTCGCTTAGCCGCCGCACTGGTTGGCTTCCAGCTTCGGGGAGGGGCGAGCGGGCGGGCGGGCTGCCGGGGGGCCTGGCGGAGTTGGCGCTAGCCGGTCCTAAAGGGGAGGTTCTCGAGATCTTGGGCCTGGTCTTCGGCGGGTCCCGCGCGCTCTGCGGGCCTGGTCCCGGTTCCTCGGCGACGCATTTCTGTGGCGTTTTGGCGGGATTTCTCGATTTGTTGGGCGGGAGTTGCGGTTCGGGCCGACAAACGGGAGAGTCGGGGGCCGGCCCGTCAGGTCGGGAAAGCCTTGAACGTCGACGTCGCAACTGCTCTCCGGGCGAGGCTCGCCCGCCTTTGGCACGCGTCCTCCTTTTGGAGGCGACGCTTCGAAGAGGCTGGCTTTGCATCTGCGCCCGAAGCGCTCGACCGGTTGGCGGTGACCACGGCAGAGGAACTTGCTGCCGACGAGTTGGCGCATTTGCCGGGCGGTTCGTGGCGCGATGCCACGGCGTTCTCGCGGGCTGGCGTGCCCTGCCGCGAGCAGGCTCTCGGGATTTTACTATTTACGGCTGACGACCTGAGCCGTGAGGCGCGCGTCGGTGCAGGCGCTCTCCGCGCAGCGGGACTTGAGAGCGGCCGCCGCTCGACCAATACGCTGCCCGGAGCGATCGCCACGCCGGGTTCGTTGCTGGTCGGGGATGCGGTCGAAGCCCTGGGCAGCCTCGATATGCCGGTGGGACCGATCGACACCCCGGCGTCGTGTGCCGTCGCCTGGGATTTCTGGCAGCGGGTACAACCTGATTTCGCGATTGTCGATGCGAAAGGCGCGTGTGATCTGGCCGGGCTGCTCGACGAGAAGCAGGTCTCGGCGACGTGGCTCGGCCTGAGTGGCCTGGCCGTGGTGACGGATTTGCGCGATAGCGAGCCGGTAACCGCGGGCTTTGATGTTCCGGTGACACGGATCGCCGGACTCGCAGAATGTTTTGGTTTGATGTGCGCGCGTTCGTCCGAGGGCGCGTATTTTCCGCCTGCCGACGAGATCCTGGTGGAGGTTCTCGACGGCCAGCTCGTGCTGACGGCATTGGTACATTCCGCCGCGCTGGTCCGCTATGCGCCCGGCGTGCGCGCCCGGGTGGTCGGAGCGGGGTTCGAGACGCTGTGAAACCGGATTCGGGAGTTCATCCCGAAGATGATGCTGGGACACGCCTCGTGCGTTCCCGGCGCGAAGAAGAGAGGAAACTGATGAAAACGATATGGAAAGTTGCATTGCTGGCCGCTTTGGCGGCCTGTACCCCACCGGTGCCGGCGCCGACGGATGGGGCCGCGCCCGCCGGGGCAGCCGCGCCCGCCGCGCTTGACCAACCCGGCAAGCCGTCGTCTGCGCTCGATGCCTCGGCCGTCCAGGGCAAGATCGACCGCTACTTCAAGGCGCTGGGTCAGATCCCGCCCGGCGTGGTGCTCACGGTCGACGGGCTCGCCGCCTCCGAGCGCTTGCCCGGCCTACATGAAGGCAAGATGAAACTCGCCCACGGCGAGCAGACCCAGGAAGTGGCGATCTTCGTCAGCGCCGATGGCCGCTGGCTCTTCGCCGCCGAGCCGATCGACCTTTCGGTGGATCCGATCGCCGATACCCAGAAGCAGCTCGAGAGTTCACTCAGCGATGCCGATCCATGGAAGGGTAATGCCGATGCCAAGATCGTGGTGGTCGAATACTCGGACTTCCAATGCCCCTTCTGTTCGCGCGCCGATACCCAGGTGAAGGAACTTCTGGCGAAGCATGGCGACAAGATTAAGTTCATCTACAAGCAGTTCCCGCTGGTCGCGATGCACCCCTGGGCGCAGCCGGCTTCCGAGATCGGCCTTTGTGTCCTCAAGCAGAAAGGCAACGATGCCTACTGGACCTACCACGAAGGCGTCTTTGCGGATCAGGCCGCAGTGCCGCGCGAACTGCCGGCGGCGATCACCAAGCTGCTCGAGCTGGCCAAGGCGGCCGGGGGCGATCCGGCAGCGGTCAAGGCCTGCTTCGAAGCGCATGAAACGCAGGCGGCCGTCGAGGAATCGATGAAGCAGGCCGAGGCGCTCGAAGTGAATTCGACGCCGACCTTCTTTATCAACGGTCGCCGGGTGGCGGGCGCCGTACCGATTGAAACCTTCGAGCAGATCTTCGCCGAGATCGAAAGCCAGAAACCCTGATTGCCGACTCCGGGCTGCGGTAGCGCGAGGTTCGCGTTGCCGTAGTCCGGGTTGGTGCCGGGCTACGGTTGGCTCAGGTGCGCCGGGCGCCGGCTTCGCGGCGCAGCAGCAGGTAGAGCTGGCCGAGTTCCCGAAAGGCGCGAAGGATCACGCGCAGGCTGCCGCCCGAGGGATGGCCGGTAGTACGCGGCCGATGCCGCACGCCCACTTCCGCGATGCGCCCGCCGCGCCGCTGGACGCGGGTCATCAATTCGGTCGAGAAGGTCGCCCCGCCACAATGGATTTCAAGACCCTGCAAGGACTCGCGGCGAAAGAGCTTGAAGGCACAATCGACGTCGCGCACGCGCAGCCCAAAGACCAGCCGCACCAACAGATTCCAGAGGTGCCCGTTGATCCGGCGGATGAGGGGGTCCTGGCGGTTGATCCGCCAGCCGATCACGGCCTCGTGGTTTTCAAGTTGTGGCAGGAACTCGCCGAGCTGCCCGACGTCGAACTGGCGGTCGCCGTCGGTGAAAAAGGCAAAAGGCATTCGGCCGGAAGCGAGTCCGCTCCAGACGGCGGCGCCATAGCCGCGGTTGACCGGGTGGTGGACCACACGGATGCGCGGGTCGTTGCGGGCGCGATCCTCGGCCCTCTGGCGCGTCTGGTCGCGCGAGCCGTCATCCACCACGATGATCTCGAACTCGTCGGCGACCTCGGGTAAAGCGGCGAGCAACTCCTCGATCATGGGGACGACATTGTCTTCCTCGTTGTGGGCGGGGAAGGAGGCGGAGAGACCGGGCAGACGTGGTGACGACGCATTCATCTCTGGAAGAGCCTGCGGCCGGGTCTGGGTGCGGTGTCGTGCAGGCGCACGCGTTGCCGTGGCGGACGCATCTCCTTGACGCCGGCTTGGCGACCGCGCTGGCGTTCGCGCTCTATGCGCTGGCCAACGACGGCAGCTTCATGTTCTTCAATTACCACCTTCATCTAGCCGTAGCGTTTCTTGCCGAGCGGCTCCATATCCCGAATCCGCCTTCGTGGCTGACCGAGTTCGCCTGGGTGGATGGCCGGGCCTACGTCTACTTCGATCCTTTGCCGGCGCTCTTTCTCCTGCCCTGGGCGGCGGTGTGGGGCCTTGAGACCAATATCGCGCCCATTTGTGTCGGGATCGGTGCGTTCAATGTGGGCGCGACCCGGCTTTTGTTGGGCCGCCTTGGCACCTCGCGCGCCATCGCCAACGCCATGACCCTGCTCTTTGCTGCCGGCACGGTGCATTTCTGGGCGGCACAATACGGCAACACCTGGTTGCTGGCGCAATTGCTGGCTGTGACCATGCTGACGCTCGCGTGGATGGAAGCCGCCGGCGACGCCAACCCTTTTCTGCTCGGACTTCTATCGGCATTGGCGGCGACCAGTCGTTCTCCGGCGGCACTCGGGGCCCCATTTTTTCTGCTGCTGGGCTTGAGGCGACGGCCGCGACTGGCAACCGTCTTCGAGTACGGGCTGGGCGGGGCCATCGTTGCTTTTGTGATTGGCGTCTATAATATGGCTCGCTTCGGCGATCCGCTCGATAACGGCTACCTCTATGCAAATCAAAACTTGCTGGCACCCCAGCATGGCTCCTTCTCGTGGCATTATCTGCGGCAGAATCTCTACCATTATTTTCTGCGTGGCCCGGTGTTCGAGAGCACATTTCCATGGATCGGTTTTGACGACCACGGCCTCGCATTGACGCTGACCACGCCGGCGGTTCTTTTGCTGCTCGGCTGGGGTTGGAGCAGGCGGGCTACAGATGCGGTCTTTCGCGGCCGCATCGCGTTGGCGGGCACCGCGGCGATCTTTTGTCTCTATCTCTTTTATTTCTGGGATGGATGGCGGCAATTTGGCAGCCGCTATACGCTCGATTTCACGCCCTTTCTGATCGTCGCACTGGCTTTGCGTGAGGACGGCCGGGCGCGCCACCGCCTCTTTACGTTGCTTGTCGCAGCGAGCCTGCTGGTCAATGTCTACGCCATCTGGTGGCTGCGCTTCGCGCGCCCGGGCTGAGCGCCGGGCACGACCGCGGCGTCGAGCCGAGGGGATCGGCGAGGCCGAGGGCGCGCTCTCTGGCCGCCGCACTATGCCCATATGGTGCAGAGCGGGATGGCGTACACCCGATCGCCCAGCTCGTAGAGCGCCGGGCCGCTGTGGATCACCGCACCACCAGCGAAATCATCAAAAGGCTGATCGCGGAGCCAGAAAAGGTGTTTTGCGTCTGCGCTTTGTCGCCGGCCCGGATCGTCTCGCTCCAAAAGATCCAGGGTCAGCTCCAGCACGCCGGCGCACTCGAGACGGTCGCTCACTATCTGGCGCTACTCGAGCAAGCTTTCCTCGTTGCGTCGCTTGGCAAACATTCGGTGCGCCCGAGCCGTCGGCGGGCCGCGCCGCCAAAGCTTGTCGTCTTGAACAACGCCATCCTCGCTGCCGTCAATCCACGAGGCCTGCCGGATCGGGCCCGGGATCCACAGCGCTACGGGGCGTGCGTCGAAAACGCTTGCCTCGCCCATGCCTGGAACGCCGGACAGCACGTCGCCTACTGGCGCGAGGAGCCGTTTGAAGTAGACGGCGTGCTTGATGGAAGCTGTGGCGCGTGGGCCATTGAGGTGAAGACGGGCCCGATCTCTGCTGTAGATTTCAAGGGTCTTGGCGAGTTCACCCGACGTCATCCCGGGTACCGGCCGCTCGTGCTCTGCGATGAGGAGAGTCAACCCATGATGGAGCGCGTCGGTCTGCCGGCAATGCCCTGGACGGAGTTTCTGCTCGGCGGCCCGCCCGGAGCTGATCTTGGGGCCTCCGTCGCTGAAAAAAAATTCCCGCCTGATGGAGGGCGGCAGGCTCCTGGACTCCAGTCAACGCGAGACGGCATCCTTCATCGTCGACCACCGGCCGCAGCGCTCCGAGCATGGCGAGTGCGTCGAGCCGGTGCTCGGAGCGAAGCTTCTTGCGCCGCTCGAGGACAAGAAGGGCATTAGCGACCTCGAGGAACACAGCGCGGGGACCACGAAACGCGCGTCGCTGCCGATTTCGTGCAAGACATCTTCGGTTTCGCCTGTGGCTTGCGCCGGGTGAACCCGAGCGATGGCGATCGATGCGTCGACGACCATCTGGCCCGGCATCGGCGGCCCTCGGCGATTTTGGCGCGCACCTCGCTATCGCTGAGAGGTTTGGGCCCCCGGCTTCGGGCCTCGATCCCGTCGCGTAGGCGCTGGAGGCCCGCGATCGGCCGTTCGACCTCTTCCAAAGTTGCTGGCCCTACCCGATGATCCGGGCGACCGGCTTGCCGTGGCGGGTGATGACGATCTCTTCACCGCGGGCGACCCGCTCGAGCGATTCCCCGAAACGGGTCCTGGCCTCGAAGGCAGTGACGGCGGACATGGGGACTCTTTCTCAAGCAGACGTCGATCACCCTGTGCGACGCGGCCTGAAGGCGCAAGGCATTTGCGGGGGCTGCTGCACCGGGTCCGCACGATGCGGAACCCAAGGGCCAGTGCGCCTGATTCATCCGCAACATGAAACGCAGGCCGGATGCAGACGGTAGGTCCGCTGCGATGGGCAGGCGCCTCGATGATTACCGGTTGACGGCTTTGCCGAACCTCGGCTAGTGAAAAGAAGATGATTGTAAAGAACTTCCGTCACGTCGCGGTTTTCCTCCTGGCTCTAGCCATCGCTGGATGCGGCGATGGAGGGGGCGGCGGCCTGCCGGCTCCAGCGGCATCCACCGTCGCCGAGCTGCTCGCGCTCGACCGGCCGATCGTCATCGCGCACGCGGGCGGCGATTTCGAGGCACCACATTCCACCATCTACGCCTTCCGCCAGGCCGCTCTCGCCGGGGCCGACGTGCTGGAAATGGATGTGATGCTTACCGCCGACCGCCAGCTGGTGGTGCACCACGACGATACCGTCGATCGCACGACAGCGGGGACCGGACGGGTGCGCGATCTCAGCTACGACCAACTCTCAGCGCTTGATAACGCGTACTGGTTCTCTGGCGGCGTGTGGAGCGACCATGGTCTGCCCGCAGACGCCTACCTCCTGCGCGGTATCCGCACCGGCCACCGCCCGCCGCCGCCGGGCTATGCGGCGGAAGATTTCCGCATCGAAACCTTCCGTTCGGTCGCCGCCGCCTTTCCAAAACACGTGCTAGACGTGGAGCTGAAGATCCCTGGCGGTGTCGATGGCGAGCCCGATCTGGCCTGGGCCATCGAAGGGGCGAAAGAATTGGCGGCAGAGATCGGGAAACTCGGGCGCACCGCTTCGGTGATCGTGGTCTCGTTCGATGTGCGTGTGCTGGCGGCCTTCCGTGACTTCGCTCCGGGCGTTGCCACCAGTCCGGGTCTTGACACTCTGGTCGCCTGGTATACCCGCGTACCGGTCGAGTTCGCGCCAACCGACGTCGTGTTTCAGGCACCGCCCTTCTATGCGGGGATCGAGGTGCTCACGCCCGATGTCATCGCGCGGGCAAAGGCCGACGGTTTCGCGGTGTGGGTGTGGATGGACAGCAGCAGCGAGGAGAATCGCGACTTCTATAAATTGATGCTTGACCGGGGCGTCGATGGCCTGCTGGTGTCGCGGCCCGCCGAGGCGGTGGATCTGTTGGGCAGCCCG
>VFKT01000351.1 GCA_009885395.1 Deltaproteobacteria bacterium
ATTGTCGAACTCGCGCCCCAGGTTTTCGCCTGCCTGCAAAAGGATGAGGGTCTGGGCTGCAGCAATTCGGGTTTCGTGCGCGGCGAGGGCGGCGTCGTCATCGATACCTTCTGGGATCTCGCGCATACAAAGCAGTTGAAGGCGCTCTACGCCGGCGTTTCGGCAGCACCCGTCCGGCGCGTGGTCAACACCCATCGCAACGGCGACCATTGCTGGGGCAATCAACTTTTCGAGGGGGCAGAGATCATCGGCCACCGCCTGGCCGCCGAACATTTCCATCGCGAGCAGCCCGAAATGATGCAGATGCTGCGCAACGCGACCGATTCTCCCGACCCGCGGGCGGCGGCGATGGCGCGTCGCCTGCAGCGCTTCGATTTCAGCGGTATCGTACCCACGCCGCCGACCACTCTCGTCGAGGATCGGCTCGAACTCGATGTCGGTGGGATCGTCGTGCAACTGATTTACGTCGGCCCGGCCCATACCGCCGGCGATCTGCTGGTCTATCTGCCGGCAGAGCGTGTGGTTTTTGCAGGCGACGTGCTCTTTCGCCTCTGCACCCCGATCGGTTGGGAGGGGACCACGGCGCGCTGGTGTGCCGCTCTGGATGCCATCGTCGAACTGGATCCGGCCGTCATCGTACCCGGTCACGGTCCGCTTTGCGGGCTGGAGGGGCCCCGCGAACTGCGGGCCTATCTCGAGTATGTGCGGAGTGAAGCCAGCAGCTTCTTTGCGCAGGGGATCGATGAGTTCGAGGCCTCGCGGCGGATTGATCCCGGGCCCTATGCGAGTTGGACCGAGCCCGAACGTCTGGTCTTCAACGTCGCCCGCGTCTATCGCGAGTTGCGGGGCGAGCCTTGGGACGCACCGATTCCGATGGGGCGACTTTTTTCGGCCATGGCGGAGCTTGGGGCCAGGCCACACCGACACGGCTGAGCGGGCCGCGTCCGCCTTTATGAACCCAGTCGGTTTGTCGGGTTGCACAGCGCGGTCCGGCAATCGCCGCCCGCCGAGACCCTACCCCTCGCCGGGAGCGTCCTTTAAGGAGCGCCTCGGCGTGCCCGATCCGGAGTGGCCGCGAGGAGTCAGCAGAATGCGCGAGAAACCCACCATCCAGGCCGCTTTCGATCTCGGTTCCCAGATTGAGGCGCGCGGTCGTCACCCCGAAGTTTCGGGCTGGCCCCTGCTGCGCACCGACGACCGCATCTGGAGCTACGGCGAGTATCGCGATGAATGTGTTCGGATCAGCCATTTTCTGCGTCGCCGGCTGGGCGGGCCTGGCGGGCACGTCGCGATGCTGCTTGAAAACCACGCCGAACTGCTGACGCTCTACGGGGCTTGCGGCTATAATGGATCGACGCTGTTTGGCGTCAATACCGGTCTTCGGGGTGACACCCTGGCCGGTGTGCTCAACCAGAGCAAGGCCACTCTTCTTGTGGTCGATCAGCGGCTGCAGGAGCAGGTCGAGCGGGTGCGCGACCAACTCGAGCATCTTTCTGCCGACAATATTTTCGTTGTCCGCACCGGCGAGGGCGAGCTGATCGCCCCGGAATTGGGGTCGGTTGTGACGGCCGAGGTGGGTGCCTCGGGCGCAGCGCTTGAGCGTGTCACGGGTGACGTGGCCTCGGATCAGCCGCTGATGGTGATCTATACTTCGGGCACGACCGGCCTCCCCAAGGGGATCCTCAACAACCACGCCAAACTGCTGCTGATCGGCATGGCGGTTTCGGCAAATATGGAACTCACGCCCGAAGACGTTGGCTATGCCTGCATGCCGCTTTTTCACTCCAACGCCATCTTTCTTGGTTTCATGCCCACCTTCACCGTCGGCGGCAGCCTGGCGATTCGCGAGCGGTTTTCGGCCTCGCGTTTCCTTCCTGATATTCTCGAGCACTGCGTCACCTACTGGAACTACGTTGGCGAACCGGTGCATTATGTGCTCGGCGCGATCGAGAAAGAATTCGGCACGATCGAGCGGATCCGTGCAGAGGTCACCAACCAGCCGCGCAATCTTCTGCGCTTCGCTCTTGGCAACGGCGCCGCTCCACCGGACATCGAACGCTTCATCGACTGGTTCGGCCTCGAGGATATGTTTGAGCTTTACGGCTCGACCGAGGCTGCGATCTCCACTTTCCGCAAGAAGAGCGACCCCCGTGGTTCGGTGGGCGAAGTTACGGACGTGGCTGTCAAGATCCTGAACGAACGTGATGTGGAATGTCGGCCGGCGACACTCGATGGCGAGGGCAAGATCGCCAACTACGCCGAGGCGGTGGGCGAGATCTGTCGTGTGGCACCTGATACCAGCCTTTTTCAGGGCTATTTCGAGAACCAGAAAGCCAATACGGAAAAGTATCGCGACGGCGTCTACCATTCGGGCGATCTGGGCCACATCCTCGAGCGCGACGGTAAGCGCTTTCTGTTTTTCGATGGCCGCACCGACGACTGGATCCGCAAGGACGGCGAGAACTTCTCGGCCCTGCAGGTGGCGCGCCTCCTCCAGGAGCATCCCGACGTGGTGCTGGCGGCCGCCTATGG
>VFKT01000187.1 GCA_009885395.1 Deltaproteobacteria bacterium
GCAGCAGTCGGTTGCCCGAATCGACGCTCGTTGAGACGGTCGACGGTCCGGCCCGAATCGTTGAGCTTTTGGGGAAAGTCATGCCCGTCCTGACCCGATTTCCTGACGGCCGACTCGGTTTCCGCATGATGACCCAGATCCGGAAACTGCAGGTCGAGGAGGATTTCGTCGAGTTGGTGTGCCGAGGACTCCCGCGCCTTCGCCTCGGTGCCGGGCAGGTGGTCTACACGGCAGACTTTCGCCAGGTGGCCGCGGGCAAGCTGAGACCCGGCGACCGGCTCGAGACGGGTTGGAGCTACCCGGACGGCTATTCGATCCCGGATCTGCCCGAGTATGACGCCGTCGCGCGCGGCAAAGACTGGCAGTCGGCCATCGCAATCGATCTGGTTCTGCCAGCGGGACGCGGCGCGGTCATCGCCGTCACGGTGAAGGAGACGGCCAGCTATTTCTTGACGCATGGCGCGCGTTGTCGCGCCCAGGTTTGATTGCGCTCAGTCGCGCTGCAGAACCCTCTCGACGTAGCGGGCCAGCATATCCGCTTCGAGGTTGACGGATCGGCCGCGGCCAAGGCCGCCCAACGTCGTCTTCTGCGCCGTATGCGGGATAAGGGCGATCTCGAAGACCGGGCCCTGCAGATGCGCCACCGTCAGGCTCACGCCGTCCACCGCGATTGAGCCCTTGATGGCGATCAGATGTTTGAGGTTCTGCGGCGCTTCGATGGCGAGCCGAAAGCCTTGACCTTCAGGCTTGAGATCCAGCACCCGGCCGAATCCATCCACATGGCCGAAAACAAAATGGCCGCCGAGCCGGTCGCCGATCTGCAACGACCGCTCGAGATTAACCGGATCGCCGACTCGAACAGCGCCAAGCGTCGTCCGTCGCAGCGACTCGACGCTCACGTCTGCAATGAATCCGCTGGTCGTGCTCTGGCGAACCGTCAGGCAGACGCCGTTGACCGCGATGCTCTCGCCGAGCCGCAGCGAGTCGGGAGCGATTCCTGCAAATGAGATTTCGAGTTCCAGATCGTCGCCATGCGTCGTGATCCCGGCAATCGATCCGACGCTCTCGATGAGTCCGGTAAACACGCGCGGCAGGATCCTAAGCCCGGTTCAGCGGGCGCGCGGTCGGGCTTCTGCCGAGGGGTAGAGCCGGCGCGCGGCAAGAGGGTTCGAGGCGAGGAAGGGGAGGCCAACCCCGATAATGATCACGCCGATGGTGAGCCAGACCAGGTTGCCGGCGGCCACGCCGAGAATGACCACGGCCACGCCCCAGATCGGAATCGCCACGGAGGCGAACCATTGAAGAACCAGCAGCATAGTGGGGAGCTATCACGGCTCGGCGGCCCTCGCCACAGCGTCAGCTGGGCCTCGCTCTGATCCCGGGCGGAGAGATCACGTATCAAAATCCTGCTTTCAATTCAGTTGCACGCGACCGGGATGCGAAATCGGGTGGCGTCTTGCTCTGGTCCCGATCGTGCTTAATTCGGCGGAGTCATGGATATCGAACGGCTTACCGACAAATCGCAGGCCGCCCTGCGCGCGGCGCAGGGCCTTGCGGCCAGCCGCCACCACCAGGGGCTCGATGTCGAGCATCTTCTTGCCGCACTCCTCGACGATCCCGAGGGGTTGGCCAGCCGTGTCCTGCAACGGGCAGGGGCCGAGCCGAAACGTGTTGCGACCGCGGTTGGACAGGCGCTCGATCGGCTGGCGCAGGTCACGGGTGCTGGCGTCGATGCCGACCGTATTTTCGTCACGCAGCGGCTCTCGCGGCTTTTAAGTGCCGCCGAGGACGAGGCCAAAACTCTCAAGGATAATTTTGTCAGTATTGAGCATCTTCTTCTCGCGATCGAGAAAGAGGGTGGTACGGCCGGTCGGGCCTTGGCAGCCAGCGGCATCGATCGGGTGAAGTTGCTCGATGCCCTCAAGGAGGTGCGCGGCAACCAGCGGGTGACCAGCCAGAACCCCGAGGCGACCTATGAATCGCTTGAGCGTTTCGGTCGCGACCTCACCAAGGCCGCACGCCAGGGCAAGCTCGATCCGGTGATCGGTCGCGACGAGGAAATCCGCCGGGTGATCCAGGTTTTGTCTCGTCGCACCAAGAATAACCCGGTGCTGATCGGCGAGCCGGGGGTTGGCAAGACGGCGATCGCCGAGGGGCTTGCCCAGCGCATCGCCAGCGGCGACGTTCCCGAAGGTTTGCGCGACCGACGGGTGGTCTCGCTCGATATGGGCGCGCTGATCGCGGGTGCCAAGTTCCGCGGCGAGTTTGAAGAGCGGCTGAAGGCCGTGCTCAAGGAAGTACAGAGTTCGGAAGGCGAAATCGTTCTTTTTATCGACGAACTCCACACGGTTGTCGGGGCGGGGGCGGCCGAGGGTTCGATGGACGCTTCCAATCTGCTCAAGCCAATGCTGGCGCGCGGCGAGCTGCATTGCATCGGCGCCACCACGCTCAACGAGTATCGTAAATACATCGAAAAAGATGCGGCTCTCGAGCGGCGGTTCCAACCGGTCCTGGTCGAGCAGCCAAGCGTCGAGGATACCATTTCGATCCTGCGCGGCCTGCGCGAGCGCTACGAAGTGCATCATAAAGTTCGCATCAAGGACAGCGCCATCGTCAGCGCTGCCGTCCTCTCGAATCGCTATATCAGCGACCGCTTCCTGCCGGATAAGGCAATCGACCTGATCGACGAAGCCGCCGCCCGCCTGCGGACGGAAATCGACTCGATGCCGACCGAACTCGACGAGGTCAGCCGACGCGCGATGCAGCTCGAAATCGAACGGGAAGCGTTGCGCAAGGAAACCGACCGCGCCTCGCAGGATCGCCTCGAGAAGCTCGAGAAGGAGCTGGCCGATCTGCGCGAAGAAGAAGCCCGGCTGCGGGCCCAATGGGAGGACGAGAAGCGGGTTCTGGGGGGCATCGCCGAGCACCAGAAAGAACTCGAGGCAGCGCGGCTCGAACTCGATCGGGCCTCGCGCTCAGGTCTCGAATACGATCCGGCTCGCGCCAGTGAGTTGCAGTACAGCGTGATCCCGAATCTCGTCCGGACGATCGAAGCGGCGCAGGCGGTCGAAGGCACGCGTCTGACCAAAGATCACGTCGACTCCGAGGATATTGCCGAAGTGGTCGGTCGCTGGACCGGTATTCCCGTATCGAGGCTGCTCGAGGGCGAGAGTCAAAAGCTGCTTCGGCTCGAAGAGCATCTCCATCAACGCGTGGTCGGACAGGACGAGGCCGTGCTGGCGGTCGCCGATGCCGTGATCCGCGCCCGTTCCGGACTCGGCGATCCGCAGCGTCCGATCGGTTCATTTTTGTTTCTCGGCCCAACGGGTGTGGGCAAGACCGAACTCGCTCGCGCGCTCGCCGAGTTCCTGTTCGACAACGAACAGGCGATGGTCCGGCTCGATATGTCCGAGTACATGGAGAAGCACGCGGTCTCGCGGCTGATCGGCGCGCCTCCGGGTTATGTGGGTTACGAAGAAGGTGGCCAGCTCACCGAAGCCGTGCGGCGGCGCCCCTTCTCGGTGGTGCTCTTCGACGAGATCGAAAAAGCGCATCCCGACGTTTTCAACATACTCCTGCAGATTCTTGACGACGGCCGTCTGACCGACGGCCAGGGTCGCACCGTCGACTTTCGCAATGTGGTCGTGATCATGACCTCGAATGCGGGCAGCGATATCATCCTCGGCCATGGTGCCGGCATCGGCGACCGCAATTCGCCGGCGTACGCCCAGATGCGGGGCGAGGTTCTTGGCATCCTGCGTCGGACCTTCCGGCCCGAGTTTCTGAACCGGATCGACGAAACCGTGGTCTTTCACGGCCTCACCCGGCAGCATCTCGGAAGGATCGTCGAGATCCAGTTGGCGCGGCTACGGCGTCGCCTCGCCGACCGCCAGATCGAGCTCGAATTGGAGCAGGTTGCCCTCGACCATCTGGCGGAAGCGGGCTTTGATCCGGTCTACGGGGCGCGACCGCTCAAGCGTGTCATCCAGCGCGAGGTCGAGACGGCACTTGGCCGCAAGATTCTCGGCGGCGAGATCTACGACCATTCGACGATTGTCGTCGGTTGCGTCGACGGCAAGCTTATGTTTGGCGTAAAAGCCTCGGCAGCCGGGGCGTGAGAACGGCGGGGCCGCCGCTCTGCGATTGAAGGTCGCTCCCAGGTGCGGGGCCCACGTTCAGCGGGCCCCGCCGCCTATCCGGTCGAGCCAAAACGACGCGGCCGTGTAGTAGACCGGATAGACCAGCGAAATTTGGGCAAGACCGGTCGCGCGCTCGGGCAGAGCGTAGATAACGGCCAGCAACAGGCCCGCCCAGACCAGGCCCAGCCCAACCGACCAGCGCTGCAGCGTCTCGGTCCGCGAGGGGTAGATGAAGCGCAGCGGCGCCAGCACCAGCATGGCCAGCACCGCGATCAGGAGGGCCAGATTCGCCGGCTCGAAACGAAAGACGTAGGCGTAGAGCGCAACGATGTTCCAGTAGGAAGGAAAGCCAGTAAAGAAATGATTATTGGTTTTCGCCCCGGTATGCACGAAACGCAGCGCCGAGCAGAGCAATGCCAGAATCGCGGCGGCAAACCCCGGGACGCCTTTGAGCAGACCCAACTGGACCAGCAGGACAAGCGGCACCAGCACAAAAGTCATGTAGTCGACAATATCGTCGAGCCGGGCACCATCGACATCAGGAACGTGGGTTTTGACGTCGACCAGCCGGGCGAAGAAGCCATCGATTGCGTCGATCGCCACGGCCACCGCCAGCCAAAAAAAAGCGGCCCGGACGTCGATCGTCAAGGTTGCGATCAGGGCGAGAAAGGCACAAGCGGCACCGCTGGCGGTGAAGAGGTGCACGGCAAATCCGGCGAGGCGTCTCGAAGAGGGCATCAACACGACCTTCAGGAAGCCTCAGGTGGCGACCAGATGCCAGCC
>VFKT01000215.1 GCA_009885395.1 Deltaproteobacteria bacterium
GCATCAGGGTGGTGCCGGTGAAAACGCGGGGCTTTGTGCGGGGGCGGGCGGCGACAACACTCGAGCGCCAGCCTTCCGCGAGAACGAGCGGCACCTGCCTGGCCGAGCAGAGCCAGAGAGCGGCGTGCAGACGCGCCACGTTGGCCCGGACCTCAAGCGGCGCTCCGGCCAGCAATCCGATCCATACGTCCCGCGGGAGCCGAGGATCCAACAGACCCTGCGTCGGGCCCAGGTAGTGGGAGGGCGAGCGCACGAAGACCGCAACGGCCGCGATCAAACCTTGCTCCGAAAGTTGAACATCGGGGCGGAAATCAAACGCACGTCCCCAGGGTGCGAATCCAGCGGCGGGATTCGGCCGGGTCGATGACGTCGTCGATCTCGAAATGGGAAGCCGAGTTGATCGCCTTGCCGTGCTGGTAGGCCCGCGCCACCATCTCATCAAAGAGGGCGCGACGAGCCCCGTCGTCTTCGACTGCGGCAAGTTCCTTGCTGAAACCAAGCTTGACTGCACCTTCGAGGCCCATGCCGCCAAATTCACCGGTCGGCCACGCGACGGTGAACAGCGGCGCCTTGAAACTGCCGCCCGCCATCGCTTGCGCGCCGAGGCCGTAGCCCTTGCGCAGGACGATCGTGCCGAAAGGAACGCGCAATTCGGCGGCGGCGATGAAGAGTTGTGCCGCGCGGCGGACCAGTCCTGTGGCCTCGGCTTCGGGGCCAACCATGATCCCGGGCGTGTCGCATAGAAAAAGTACGGGCAGGCCGAAGGCGTTGCAAAGTCTGAGGAAGCGCGCGGCCTTATCTGCGGCGTCGCCATCGATTGCGCCGGCCAGATGCGTCGGGTCGTTCGCAACAATGCCCAGCGGACGGCCTTCCACCCGCGCAAAGGCCGTCACCATGCCGCATCCGAAATCGCGTCGAAGTTCGAGCACGCTGCCCGTATCGGCCAGAGTCCCGATCACGGCTCGCACATCGTAGACGCGCAACCGGTTCTCGGGAATCAGGCCGCGCAAATCCTCCTGAGGTGCGACCCGCCAAGATTCCACCTTCCCCTGGAAATAGGAAAGCGCGCGGCGCGCCAGTTCGACCGCCTCGGCTTCATCGACCGCCGGCAGGTCCACCACGCCGTTTTTGAGCTGTACATCGAGCGGGCCGATCTCTTCGGGACGGACGATTCCGAGACCGCCGCCCTCGATCATCGCCGGGCCGCCCATGCCGATATTGCTACCCTCGGTGGCGATCACGATATCGCAACAGCCGAGGAGCGCCGCGTTGCCCGCAAAGCAACGCCCCGCCGCCATGCCGATCAGGGGGACCTTGCCCGCCAGGCCGGCGAAAAGCGCAAAGGCGAGGCAATCGAGTCCCGTCACGCCCATCGCGTCGGTATCACCGGGGCGACCGCCACCGCCTTCGGCGAAGAGGACCACGGGAAGACGGCGACGCTCGGCGAGCTCGAAAAGCCGATCCTTCTTGCGGTGGTTCTGTGCTCCCTGCGTGCCCGCCAACACCATATAATCGTACGAGAGCACGACACAGCCGGCCCGCTCAGTGGTCACCTGGTCTGCATTGACCGTGGCAATGCCGCCGACCAGGCCGTCGGCCGGTGTGTTGCGGACCAGATCATCGAGCGTGCGCCGACGGCGCTGGGCCGCGATGACCAGCGGACCGTATTCGATGAAACTTCCGGGATCGCAAAGCTCGTCAAGGTTCTCGCGCGCTGTGCGCTGCCCCCGGCCCCGACGCCGCTTGACTGCCTCGGGGCGGGCTTCGTCAAGGCCAAGGCTGCGCCGCTCGAGCACTTCGGCGAGATCCGGACGCGGCTCGGAGGAACTCTGAACTTTGGCTTGAGAAGCCGACAAATTCGACGCCCGAGCTGCGGTCTTCTTGGCTGCCCCACCTGCATCGGACACGACGCCGGCAGCTGCGGGTTCGATGCGAAGCAACACCGTTCCCTCCGCGACGGGTTGCCCCGGCACCACGTCGATATGCCGCACGCGCCCGGCCGCCATGGCCTCGACGACGTGCTCCATTTTCATCGCCTCGAGAATCGCGAGTTCCTGGCCCTGCGAGACGGACTCGCCTGGCGTCACTTCGATCGAGACCACGGTGCCGCGCAGTGGTGCGCAGACCAGCGTCTCGCCGGCGGCATCCCCGGCTCCACGGCGCGGACCTTGTGTGGCCATGGCTTGTGCAGCGGCTTCGGAATCGGTGATCAAGTTCGTAATACCGGTAGCGACGGAAGCGACAGCCTTGGGGCGCGCCACCGCTTCCGATTCGGTGCCCCGTTCCCTCAAGTATTCGGCAACGAAACCGGTATGCGCACGCCCCGATACGACTTCGGGTCGGGAGAGCAGTGCCGCCAGCAACTCAAGATTGGTCTCAACACCGCTGATCTCGAAACGGGCGAGCGCCGCGGCCGAACGCTCGAGTGCCGCCGCGAAATCACCTTCGGGAGTATGCACGATGAGTTTTGCCAGGAGAGGATCAAAGGCTGCGGACGCCTCGTAGCCGCGATGCGCGGCCGTCTCGATCCGCACGCCCTCGCCCAGTGGTGGCACGAAGCGCTCGACCACTCCCGTCGCCGGAAGCGGCTGTCCCGTGTGGTCATAGCGTTCTGCATTGATCCGGCACTGGACGGCAAACCCACGCGGGCCACGTTCGAGCGCGACACTCAATTCCGGGAAATCCGGGAGCGTGCGGCCTGCAGCAATCCCAAGTTGCAGTTCGACCAGATCGAGGCCCAGAACCTCCTCGGTCACCGTGTGTTCGACTTGCAACCGGGGATTGGCCTCGATGAAGACGAAGCCAACCGGCCGACCGTCGGCAGCGGTCTCGACGAGGAATTCAAAAGTCCCCAGGCCGTCAAAGCGTGCCGCGGTGGCCATGCACCGAGCCGCGTCGCCCAGGCCGGCACGCAGCTCCGGATCAAGGTGCGGGGCCGGCGCGATTTCGATCAATTTTTGATGGCGACGCTGCAACGTACACTCACGATCGCCAAGGACCGAAACCGCGCTACTGCCGTCACCGACGATCTGGATTTCGATATGACGCGCCCGTGGCAACCAACGCTCGACGTAGACCTCGTCACGCCCGAAAGCCTTACGCGCCTCGGATCGACAACGTTCGAAGGCACGCTCAAGCTCGTCGAAGCTTGATGCGATACGAATACCGCGACCCCCTCCGCCTGCCAACGCCTTGACCGCGATCAAATCGCCGTCACCGAGCGTCGCCAGCAGGCCGAGCGCTTCTTCGAGCGTCGTTGCCGTGCGGGTGCCGGGGCTGACCGGCACGCCCAGGCTCTCGGCAAACTCGAGAGCGCGCGCCTTATCCCCAAAGAGATCGAGAACGTCCGGTCGCGGACCGACGAAACGCAAACCAGCAGCCTCGCAAGCTCGGGCGAAATCAGCCCGTTCGCTGAGCAGACCATAGCCGGGATGGATCGCGTCGCAGCTCGTCTCAACCGCGGCCTGCACCAGCGCCGCGATGTCGAGATAGGCGGCCACGCCCGTCCCCCTCAGGCCGAAGGCCGCATCGGCCGCTTCGACATGCGCCGCCAGAGCATCGTCCTCGCTGAAGACCGCGACCGTGCGCAGCCCGAGCCGGCGCGCCGTGCGGAAAATCCGAAGCGCGATCTCTCCCCGATTCGCGACCAGCAGCGGCATCACGGCAACTTACGGCGGGTTGTGTTGGACCGCCAGCGGAAACCCGGCGGGCCCCGGCCCCAGCACCAGCGGCAGCGAGATTTCCCAGAAAATTAAACAATCCCGGAAAATTAAACGCACGTCCCCATCACGCGTTCGGGGAAGAGGGTGGCTATGCCTTGGCGCTCGGCGGGGGTGACGCCGCGCTCGGTCACGAGGCCGGTGACGAGCCGGGCGGGCGTGACGTCGAAGGCCCAGTTGCCGGCGGGACTGCCGTCGGGCGTGATCTGGACGGTGGCGATTGAGCCGTCGGCCGGCCGGCCACTGATCTCGGTGACCTCCTCGGGGGCACGCTGCTCGATCGGGATTTCGGCCACCCCGTCGCTCAATGTGAAATCAATGCTCGGCGAAGGTGCACAGACGTAGAAGGGAACCCCGTTATCGTGCGCCGCAAGTGCCTCGAGATAGGTGCCGATCTTGTTTGCGACATCGCCGGTCGCGGTGGTGCGGTCGGTGCCGACAAAACAGATATCCACCTGGGCGTGCTGCATCAGATGACCGCCGGTGTTGTCGCAGATCACAGTATGCGGCACGCCATGGTGGCCGAGCTCCCACGCCGTCAGCGAGGCGCCCTGGTTGCGTGGCCGGGTCTCGTCAACCCAAACGTGGACCTTGATGCCGGCTTCATGCGCCATGTAGATCGGCGCGGTGGCGGTGCCCCAATCGACCGTCGCCAGCCAGCCTGCGTTGCAATGCGTGAGCACCTGCACCGTCTCGCCAGGAGCTTTGCCCGCCGCAACGGCGCGCAGGAGTTCGAGGCCGTGCCGGCCGATCGAGGCGTTGATGGCGACGTCCTCGTCGCAGATCTCGGCCGCTCGCTGCCAGGCCCGCTCGAGCCGCGCGCTCCCGCTGAGTCCGGCCAGCGAGCGGCGCATCTCGTCGAGCGCCCAGCGCAAATTGATCGCGGTCGGTCGCGTCACTGCCAGGGCGTCACAGGCCCGCTCCAGACCGGCGTCCGACGCATCCTCGCGCAGGCCGATCGCCACGCCGTAGGCCGCCGTGGCACCGATCAGGGGCGCACCGCGCACCAGCATATCGCGAATCGCGCGACAGACGTCCTCCAGCCGGGGCAAATCGACGATCTCGAGCCGGTGGGGCAATTTCGTCTGGTCGATGATCTGCACCGTGCGACCATCGGCCGCTACCCAGATCGTGCGCATCGGCGTGCCATCCACTTTCATACAAACCCTCCGTCGGCTCCCGCCACCGGGAAGCCCGGCGTTGCGATTCCTCAGTTGCCTCGGCGCGAGGCCAGGTCGACCTTAGCGAGTCCTCCCAGCGTCCTCATGATCGGGCCGGCAGGCCCGTTTCAGGCCATAATTGCCTTGCCTCCGCCACAACGATAACGCGAGAGCACCCTGCGGCGATCCGTCCGCGGGCAGCAAGCTCGGGGGAGACGACCATGGGAGCACCTGCCACAGACCGCAAGCTACCTTTTCATCTGCGCGGCAACTACGCGCCGGTCTTCGAGGAGCGCACACTCACCGACCTCGCTGTCGAAGGCGCCATCCCGCCCGAGTTGCGCGGTCTCTTCGTTCGCAACGGACCAAACCCACGCAGCGGCTCGTCGGCGCATTGGTTCGTCGGCGACGGCATGCTGCACGGGATGCGGCTCGAGGGTGGTCAGGCTTCCTGGTACCGCAACCGCTGGGTGCAGACCCGCGCCCTGTTGGAAGAACCCGCGCCATTGCTGATTTCGCCCGACGGCATTGTCGATCATAGTGTGGCGGTCGCCAACACCCATATCGTGCGCCACGCCGGCCGAACGCTCGCTCTCGTCGAGAGTTCGTTTCCAACCGAGGTGACGCCCGATCTCGGCACCAAAGGCCTACATGATTTTGGCGGCAGGCTAAAAACAGCGATGACGGCACACCCGAAGATCTGCCCCCGCACCGGCGAGATGCATTTTTTTGGTTACGGTTTCTTCCCGCCTTATCTCACCTACCACCGGGTCGACGCGGCAGGCGTACTGGTTCAGTCCGAAGAGATATCCGTCAAGGGTCCGACGATGATCCACGACTTCGCGATCACCGAGAAGCATGTGCTCTTTCTCGATCTGCCGGTGGTCTTCGATCTCGAGAAGGCGATGGCCGGCATGGCACCAAAGGACGCCTCGACCCTTACGCAGGGAAGCGGTGCCTCGCCCCAGGGCGACAGCATGCCCTACCGTTGGAGCGACGACTACGGCGCACGGATCGGCGTCCTGCCCCGCGGCGCGAGCGCCGACGCGCTGCGCTGGTTCGAGATCGCGCCCTGTTACGTTTTTCATTCCTTCAATGCCTTCGAGGGCACGGACGGCCGGATCGTACTCGATGTTTGCCGCTACCCGAAGCTCTGGGCAAAAAACTCGGGCGAGTTCGAATCGGCCAGCCCGTATCGCTTCACGATCGACACCACCTCAGGACGGGTCGCCGAGACGCCGCTCTTCGACGACGCCGCCGAATTTCCGCGCATCGACGACCGGCGTGCGGGCTTGCGCGCCCGCTTTGGCTACGCGGTGACCAATCCGCCGGTCGGCGAGTTCGAGCGCGGCGGTCGGCCGAGCATCGTCAAATATGATCTGACGAACGGCGAACGTCGGGCCCACGACCTCGGCGGCCGTGTTCCGAGCGAGGCCGTGTTCGTTCCGGGCGGCAAGGGCGAGGACGAAGGCTGGCTGATCGCCTACGTCTACGACGAGAGCCGCGACACCAGCGACGTCGTGATTCTCGACGCCCAGCAGATCGAACGAAAGCCCGTGGCAACCATCCACCTGCCCTGCCGCGTTCCCTACGGCTTCCACGGCAATTGGCTGCCCGACGAGTAGGCGCAAGAACACCAGATCTGCGGGCGACGGGCCTCGGCCGCGGCCCGCTGGCCGTCGACCTCCGCGACCACATCGCCGCGTGCGATCCCGGTCTCGGCCGCGATCAGGACGTGGGCGAGCATCCAGGTTCTCCTTTTTGGCCCCGTATCGGGGCGGTTTGTTGGGCGTCAAGCCCCCGCGGGAGCCGCAGCGTGGCACGGAATCGGGGGTCCGATGCACTGGCTGGCGACTCCGCTGAGAAGGCCGGACTTCAATCGCGGACTCGAAGCCGGCCGCTCAACGGGGTCCCCTGAGACCCCGCTCGAATTCCCGAAGGCCCGAGGTGGAGCGCCCTGAGAGAGCGCCCTGCCTCGGGTGTCTTCGCGGGAGGGCTACTCGGCCTGGCGCTGTAGCTCCGCCAGGAGTTCCGGCATGAGGGATGGATCGGTCAGTGCCTGAGTGGCATCGAGGCCCTGGCCCTGTTCGGCCTGACGACTCAATTCGTTCAGGAGGGCTGCCTTGAGAGGACTGGCAAGCGCCTGGTCGGCGTCCAGACCTTCATTCAGAGCGCCGGCTTCGCTGGAGACGGGCACGGCTTCATCGAAGCGGAAGTCGGTAAAATCGTACGACTCACCGGTGACCAACCGAATGAAGAGATCAAGGAGGCGGGCGCCATCTCGCGTCCGGCCTTCAGATCCGGAGGCAAGCGGCAGGAACGGGCTATCATTCAGCCTGACCACGAGGAGGCCGAACGCAGTGGCCGATCGCACCGGTCCCCCAAAGCAGAGGACCTCGTCCGCAGACTGCCCCACGCAGGCCACGAGGGTCTCGCCATCCGTCAAGATTCCCGTGAGGACGGCGCCGCGGGAATATAAATACGTCATCTCCGAGCAGTCGCGGCGTAAATCCGTGAGAGGGCCGTTGGTCGGACAATTGACGGGGACGGGCGTCGGGTTTGGACCGGGGCCAGGGCCTGAATCATTATCCGAGCCGCCACAACCCAGTGCGGCTAGAACCAAGGCGGCCGAGGCCGCAATTTTGGACACATGCATCTAGTTTCTCCTTTTTTGGCGCCGGATCGGGGCGGTTTGGCGAGCGTCAAGCCCTCTCGCGAGCCGCAAGGTGGCACGGGTGCGGGGCGACTGCAACTCAATCTTGGTCTGATTTAAAAATTTATATTCCCACAGAGGTGACGCCTGCCGCTTCTCGCCTGAAGTTCCCGCAGTTTCACCCCTCCGTTTGATGGGAAAGCCTTGTCAAATCAACACCTTGGGAAGAATTATGTGTGTTATAATGTTGATATGCAGTCTAAATATGATGATTAGTCGCCATGTACATCGCGATCGTCCCGAATCGCTCCTCGCCGCCGGCGGTGCTCTTGCGCGAGGGCTACCGCCAAGGCGGCAAAGCCAAGAACCGCACCCTCGCCAACCTCTCCTCCTTATTTCCCAGAAGGCGATCGACCAGGACCTCAAGGTGCGCCCCATCCACCATCGTCTCGAAGGGCGAGTACGCAGCCACATCTTCCTGTGCATGCTCGCCTATTACGTCGAGTGGCATATGCGCGAAGCCTGGCGCCCGCTGATGTTTACCGACCAGGTCCAGCAAGCTAAATAGACGCGCGACCAGGTCGCTCCGGCCAAACGCTCAGCCGTAGCACTCGCCAAGGTCGCCGCACGCACGCTTGACGATGGCACCCCGGTGCATTGCTTCCGCACCCTGCTCACCGAACTCGGCACCATCGTGCGCAACACCTGTCACGCCCCCGCCCGGCACGGCCCCCAACGGCCCAACCTTCGAGGTCGTGCCCACCGCCAACCCCACCCAGGCGCGCGCCCTAAAGCTACTCGAGCGCTCCGGGAGTAGGCCTACGAACCACCACCCGGCTGGCGACGGAACCCGAAGCACCTGATAGAGACGCCGGGCGATGCAACCCCTCATCCTCGCGATCGACCTCGGTACCGGCGGTCCAAAGGTCGCGCTGGTCGATCTCGACGGCCAGATCCTTGCCGGGACGGCACGTCCGGTCCGTACCCGAACACCCGAACCTGATCTCGCGGTTCAGGACCCGCAC
>VFKT01000279.1 GCA_009885395.1 Deltaproteobacteria bacterium
CCCAGCGCCTGCGACGCGGCGAGGCCAAGCCAATGGAAGACGGGAGGCTTGGCCGGCACGTCATCGCCATTGCGCAGGGGCAGGATCAAGCCGCCGCCACGCCACATCTCCTGCACCACCACCGCCTCGCGCGGTTCGCCCCGGGTGTAGAACGGAACCTCCGTCAGACCGGCAAGGCCGACGGCGCCGGCCAACGCCAGCACGACGACGGCGCCCACGGTCAGAACCAATGCGTGACGAAAGGTCATGGCGTCTCCCCTGCGGACTCGGCCAGATCCTTGGAGTCGGCCGGGGACAGATCTCCGGAAGACTGTGCCAAAGCGGCATCCGACTCCGCCTTTCGAAGCCTTGCCGCACTGGTTTTCGCCTCTGCCGAGATGAGCAGCACATGCCTACCGTTGTCGATTCGTTGCCGAAATACAATCCCGGCCTCCTCGAGTTCCTTCACGCGCGACAGGCGGGTGACGAGGGCGGTCGGCTGGCGTGCCGCGAGATCGACCAGCCTGCCGATCGATGCGACGCGGCGGATCTCGCGATGGGAATAATACGAAAGCGAGGCCGGCTCTGCCTTGTAGGCCATGATCTCAAGGTGCGGTGCGTGCGTGAGGAACCAACGCGCGAGACTCTGGTCACTCGCGATCCGCGCCGCACCCGGCAGGACGCCGAGCGCAGCAATTCCAAGCAGGGCGACGTTTGCCAACACGAGCCGGGCCAGCGTCGCCTTCGCCGAACCGGGACTTCTGATGAGCAAAAGAACGCTCACGACAAGGACTGGGATCGACCAGAGCGCCAGCGACGCGTGTTCGGGCCAGCTCGCGACGAACCACAACGCGGCGCCCAGCGCCCCTGCGGCCAGAATGGCGCCATAGAGCCGTGCCGCGACGCGCAACCGGCTGGCGGCCGAGTCGCCTGCCCTTGTCAAGCAACTACCCAACCAGAGCGACAGCGGCCCGAAGGCGGGCAAGACATAAGTCGCAAGCTTGGCCTCGCTGGCCGAGAAGAAAAGCACAACTACCGAAGCCCAGAGCAGAAGATCCCGCTCGACGGCAGCGCGCCCGGGCTCTTCCGCCCGCCCGGCGCTGAGGGCTGCGGGAAGGCAGAGGCTCCAGGGCAGGAACCCGCCCACCAATACCGGCAGAAAGTAGAAGGGCCCTTGATGATGCTCGAAGGCGGCGGAACCGAAGCGGCTGAGATTATGCTTTATAAGGAAATTGATGGGGTACGAAGGGTCGGCCAGGGCTGCGGCGAGCAGCCAACCGCCAAAAATGAGGGCGAGCAGGCTCATTCCCTGGAACGGACGAGCCCGGCGCAAAGTCTCGGCCAGGCGGCCTCGCGTGCCGGAGACGACAGCCGCGACAAACAGCGGCAACACCACTGCGACTGGGCCCTTGACGAGCGTGCCGAGAGACATCGCGAGCCATGCCGCCAGCGCCGCGCCGCCGGTTGCCGCGCCGCCGGTTGCCGCGCCGCCGGTTGCCGCGCCG
>VFKT01000296.1 GCA_009885395.1 Deltaproteobacteria bacterium
AAGCCGATATCGCGGGGCAACTCGCCGAGCATTGCGGCAAGCGTGCTCCTGCCGCCTGAGAATCAAAGCCACTGCGCTACATGCGGCTCACCGGATTTTTCCGGCGGGCCGCGACGACCCTGCCGCCAGAAAAGTAGAGCGACGGTGGGCCTCGACTCTCCGGGGCTCTCCGTTGCCGCTTCCGCCGCTCAGCGGATCGCGGCAATGACCGGCGAGCTACCTCGACTCTCCGAGGTTCGCCGTTGCCGCTTCAGCCCCCGGGGAGCGGCTGGCCGCCGATTCCGACCGAAGTGCGTGCCACGCTGGTGCCGCTACCGAAGGCCGGAAAGCCGTAGTTGGTAAACCAGAGTTCGGAGCGCCGCCGTCCGCTGCCGCTTCCGAAAGCGAGGCTTGCCGGACCGTCGAGGTCGCCCTGGTCGACGAAGCTTCGGACCACCGGTGGATTCCCCGGGGTAACAAGCCAAATGACGCCGCGACCGGCGACGAAGAGGTCGCCCTCTGAGTTGAAGGCGATGCCATCGGGCAGCGGCGTACCGGTCGCCCAGACCAAAGGAGCGCCGAGGTTGCCGAAGCGGTCGATGGCGAACCGGACGATCCGATCGTCGATGGTTTCCGCCACGTAGAGGGCGCCGTCGGGTCCGATGGCGATGCCGTTTGGAAAACGGGTCTCGACGCTCAGGGTCTGGACGCGATCGTCGTTTTCGATCGCGAGGATCTGCGGAGCGCCGGCCAGGCCCGAGGCGCTGACCAGAATGCGTCCGCCGGGGAGGGCGGCCAGACCATTGGGCGAATCGATCCCTCTTGCGACGATGCGGGTCGTGCCGTCGGCGGCAATCCCGAGCACCTCGCCGGTCGAGAACGCACAAGCCATCAATTCGCCGGTGGTGGAAAAGGCGAGGCCGGTGAGCGCGCGGCCGGTTTCGGCGAAGATGGATTCCGAGCCTTCAGGAGTCAGCCGGGTGATCGCTCCGGTGGTGCTGCCAATATAGAGATTGCCCTTGGCATCGAAAGCGAGCCCTTCCGGCCCTTCCAGATTGGCGACGGCGAGCTCGGCTGGCGCAGCCGTTTCCGGCAGCCGCGGCCTGTCACCACCCCCACCACACGCAGAGTGGAAGACGAGTGTCGCCAGCAGCACTCCCGCTCTGCCGATTCCGGCGCCCGATCGATCGATTCGCATACCTACCTCCCCTGGTCGGTCCCGAATCGTATCCCTTTGGCGTCAGTGGTGGAACGAGCCTTGTGGGATCGATTGAAGGCCGGCGATCGCTTCTGCGAAATGGCCGAATTCCTCTTCACTCAGGTAGAGGTCGAGGCCGTGGTCAAAAAAAGAAATACTGATGCTCGATTCACCCTCGTCGTCGACGAAACGCAGAATGCGGAAGCATTCACATTCGTAAAGGGTGTCTTCGTCGTTCCGATCCGCCATCGCCGCTTATGCTCCAGGCAGGGGGTTGCCCCGCAGCTCCTCCCTACCGGCTGCACCCGACGGTCGCCACCGGGTCGGGATCGGCTCGCTGCGCGGTCAGCGGAGGCGCAGGCGGTCGAGGTGGCGACGGTCACGTTTGGTCGGCCGCCCCGTACCTTCGGTACGGACATTCGATGGTGAGACCGGGGCTGCAGCTTCGGGGGGAGTCTCGTCGTCATAGAGGAGTCGGGCTTCGACCGGCGACCCGCGTCGGGTACCCAGATCGACCACCCTCCACAGCCGCAGTCCCTGCGGCGTGCGAATCCCGACCACTTGACCTCGTCGCACAGCTCGGTCGGGCTCGGCATTCTGGTTGTCGATGGTGACCTTGCTGCCGCGGCAGGCCGCTTGCGCCAAGGGCCGGGTCTTGAAGGCCCTGGCGGCCAGAAGCCACCGGTCGATCCGGACATCTTGCAACTCGTGGTCGGGGGGGCTGGGCATGGCGTGGGCTTCCATCTGCGGCGCCACGGGACTAACAAACCCACTTGCGCCGGGCTTGCTGGCGTGGTCGTGGGAACGTGGAGTTCTTCAACGGCCGAGGCTTGGATGGCGGTGACGCGCATAGCACCGATGGGGTGGGTCGAAATTCGAACCGCCACACCTGTCGACCATGATTGGATCCTTGGTCTTGCCGAGGGTCTTTTTATCGACCTCGGCAACTACCGTGAAATTCTTGGGGATTGGCTGGTGGCGCCGCGGGCCGAGGCCATCATCGCGACCGGGGGCGACGAACGCCTGGGATTTGCCGTCGTGGCGCCGCGCCCGCGGATCGGTTTTCTCCGGCGCTGCGGTTCCGAATTGGTGGCGATTGCCGTGGTCGAGCGGGTGCGGCGCGGCGGCATCGCGCGCCGTCTGATTGGAGAAGCACAACAGCGCGCGATTGCCTTTGGCGCTCGTGAGATGCGCTTGCATACCGCCGAGAGCAATGAGGTTGGTCAGGCGCTGTTTCGGGATTGCGGTTTCCGCTCGAAGCGTGGGTTGCCGGTTTTCTATCCAAGCGGCGTGCGAGCCCTCGAATTCGGGGCCGCACTCGAACCCGCGGCGGAGAGCAGCAGTTCGAGATAGCTCTTGACGACTGGTGCGAGATCGCCGAGATCCAGGGTCACAAGCAACACCTCGAGCCGGCTTCGTCCTTCGGCTGCCGTGCTGGCCAGAACTTCGACCTCGCAGAAAAGGCCGAGGTCCGTGACTTCGTCGATGACGATCTCGGCTGAGGCGGGTGCAGGCAGACTCCAGGTTTCGCGCAGCTTGCGGACCTCTTTTACCTGCATGAAGCTCAAGCGCTCGAGCAGCGTGCGGGCGGCGTCGAAGTCTTGGCCGAAATCCAGTTCGATTTCTTCACGAATTTTGAGTGTTGGGTCGAGTTTGGGCCCCTTCCACGTCAGCCAAACCCGGTCGCCGCTTCGTCTCAGTCGAAGGGCTTCGTCGGTTTGCGCGAAGTCCCGCATCGGATGGGCGAAATAGAGGTCGGCTTGAGCCTTGCTGCCATGGAGGGTCGCGCCGAGCCGGATCAGGGCAGCCCGCAGGCTGGCCGCACGAGGCTCGTCCAGAGCAAATTTGACTTCGGCCTCAAGCATTCCCGAGATTCCGGCGAATAGGCTTTGACGGCGGCGCCCCGCAAAGGGCAGGGGTAAGAAGATTCAGGCCGCTCGGGTTGCGCGCGGCAGCTGGTCGGACGCCGTGGCGCTTCATGGCCTCTCTCCGAGGCCTTGCCGATAACGGCGCAGGTCGCTCTCCTCGAGGTTCCGCAGCGGGTAGCGATCGCTGCCGGTGAGGTTCACGACCCGCATCCCCTCGAGGTCGATTCTGAGATCCGCGCCGCTTCGGATTGAAAGCACCTCGTGGATCTCGACGGCCCGCAGCCCGAGTGCACACGCTCGCGAACGAAATTCAGGATCGAGCCGGCTTGCGACCACAGCAATGACGCCGGCTTTGAGCAGCGCGTTGGGCAGCCGATCGTCGCGGCAGCCCTCTCCGAAGAGCACGGCCACCAGCACATCGCCCGGGACGAGACGTTCGACCAGATCCGGCAGCAGCGCCTCGCCGTTTTGGCCGACGAGGAGCAGGGCAGCGGGAGCATCTAGACCGAGGCAGCGCGCCCGTCCGGTGACAATCGGAATTCCCCCCCAAGCATCCGCCATCGACGCACTCCTTCGCCTTGACCAGCATGCTGCGGGTTCCGGCAGGCGCTTCCTAGCATCCCGGCGTCGTGCGGCGGAGCCCTTGCGATGTCCCGGCTCTGCACCACGCCGGCCAGAGGGACGTGTCTTTCGGAGCGCGCGAGGGCAGGCGAAGCACTCTGCGCCGAGGGGACATGTCTTTCGGAGCGCGCGAGGGCAGGCGGGCGACTCCGCTCCGAGGCGGCGCTGGCGCCGGGGCGTCTCGGGGCCTTCGTGCTACCCCTGCCCGGATGCGCATCTTGGTGACGAATGACGACGGAATCCTGGCGCCGGGCATCGCGGCGCTGGCGACGGCCTTGCAGCCGCTCGGTCATGTCGACGTGGTGGCCCCGGCAACCGGACAGAGTGGGGCCGCGCACGCGATCACCTTCATGGCGCCCCTGATCTCGGAGCGGGTTTCTTTTGCCGGGCATCTCAGCGGTTGGAGTGTCGATGGCAGTCCTGCCGATTGCGTCAAGCTTGCGGTTAGTGAGATCTGCTCACAGCCTCCGGACCTGGTCGTTTCCGGCATCAACGCCGGCGCGAATCGGGGCATCGACGTCATTTACTCCGGCACGGTTGCGGCGGCGGTGGAGGCGGCTTTCATCGGAATCCCCTCGCTCGCCATTTCGCTTCAGGCGGGCGGCGGTTTTGATTTCGAAGCGGCGGCGGTCCACGCCCGTACCATCGTCGAGCGTGCGATTGAAATCGGCATCGGACCCGGAACGGTGCTCAATGTCAATATTCCCAGTCTCGAGCGCGGCGAACCCCGGGGCGTGCGCGTGGTCCCGCAAAGCACAGCCCCCTGGAGCGATGCCTATGTGCGCCGCGAAGATCCCCGCGGTCGGGCCTATTTCTGGCTCACGACCGAAGGCGATCCGCTTGGTCTTCTGGGCCACCCCGACAGCGATCTGGTCGCGCTGCGAGAGGGCTGGATCACCATCACCCCCTTGCAATACGACCTGACCCAGCACGCGCAGTTGCGCTGGCTGCGCGAGGTCTGGCCGGGCGAGGGCAGCCACGGCGCTTGAAGCTGGGCCGGAATGTCCGGCGATAGAGGAGAATACGAGCTTGGTCGAAGGAACGGAACATTCAGGGATTACTCTTGACGCGCTGGGTGACTGGCGCTCGGAGCAGGGCTGCGGGTCGTGGCGCGCCGACGATATTGGTCGCGAGGTCCTGGTCATGGGGTGGGTGGATGTCCGCCGCGATCATGGCGGGATCGTCTTCGTGGATTTACGCGACCGGACCGGCATTCTCCAGATCGTACTCGATCCAGACGACAGCCCGGACGCGCACCGCCGCGCCCATGCTCTTCGCTCGGAGTGGGTTGTTGCGGCGCGTGGCCGGATCACGGCACGGCCCGCCGAAACAATCAATAACGATATTCCTACGGGACAGATCGAGCTGCGAGTGCTCGAACTGCGCGTCCTCTCGACGGCACACGTTCTGCCCTTTCCTCTGGACGATGCCCACGAGACCAACGAACTGCTGCGGGCCCGCTATCGCTACCTCGATTTGCGGCGGCCACGGATGTTGCACAATCTGCAGGCCCGCCATCGCGCAACCAGCGCCATCCGCCGACTGCTTGATGAGGAAACTTTCATTGAGGTCGAGACACCCGTCCTGACCCGCTCGACGCCGGAAGGGGCACGCGATTATCTCGTGCCGAGTCGCGTTACGCCGGGCTCGGTCTATGCGCTGCCGCAATCGCCGCAGCTCTTCAAGCAGATTCTTATGGTTGCCGGACTCGGGCGTTACTACCAGGTCGTGCGTTGCTTCCGGGATGAAGATCTTCGTGCCGATCGTCAGCCTGAATTTACGCAGGTCGATCTCGAGATGTCGTTTGTCGGTGTTGACGACATCATGGCCGTGACCGAGCGCATTCTGGTCGCCGGGGCCACGGCGATCGGGGCCGAAGTGCCGACCACTCCGTTTCTGCGGATGAGCTACGCCGAGGCCACGCGGCGCTTTGGTACCGACCGACCCGACACCCGCTTTGGCCTGGAACTGGTCGATCTTTCGATCATCATGGGAACTAGTCAGTCGAAGATTCTAGCTGAGGCGGTTGCCAAGGGTGGCATGGTGGGCGGCATCGTCGTGGAGGACGGCAGCCGTTTCAGCCGCCGCGAACTTGACGAACTGGTCGAGTGGTCCAGGACCGTGGGTGCGAAGGGTCTGGCGTGGATCCGGTCAACCCCGGACGGCTGGCAGTCTCCGCTCGCCAAATTCTTCGAAGAGGGGGAACGGGCGACGATCGAGGAACAGAGCGGGCTCCGTCAGGGTGGCGTGCTTTTCCTTGTTGCCGGACCGCGCAAATCCGCCGGTTCGGTGCTCGGCCAGTTGCGACTGCGCCTGGGTGCGATGTTGAAGCTGATTCCGGCCGATCGCAACGATTATCTCTGGGTCACTGATTTCCCGCTTTTCGAGCATAACGACGAGGAAAATCGGCTCTTTGCCGTGCACCATCCTTTCACCGCACCGGCCGATGAGGATCTTGAGAAGCTGGAGACGGATCCGACCGCGGTGCGGGCCCTGGCCTACGATGTGGTTCTCAACGGTGTCGAACTCGGCGGCGGTTCAATCCGGATCCATCGAGCCGATATCCAGGCCCGCGTTTTTGCGGCACTAGGCATCGACGAGGCGGAGCAGCGCGAAAAATTCGGTTTCCTGCTCGATGCGCTCTCGTTCGGCGCACCGCCGCACGGTGGGCTGGCGCTGGGTCTCGACCGGCTTTGCATGCTCTGGCTCGGCGAGAGTTCGATCCGTGATGTGATCGCCTTCCCCAAAACGCAAAAGGCCCATTGCGCGATGAGTGAGGCGCCCTCGGTGCCGAGCGAATTGCAGCTCCGCGAGTTGGGGATGCGGTTCAAGGCCCAGGGGCCCACGCCGCGCGAGTAGCTAGAAGGCCGCCCGCACGCCGGGGTGTACGATCTCACCGCGCGCCACGTTGAGCGCGCGCCGCAGCGGCTCGCTGTGGGCGAGTGCCTTCTCGGGGCCTTCGGCCGCCAATTGGAGGGCATACTCAAGAGTGGCGTTGGTCAGGGCATAGGTCGAGGTATGGGGCACGATGCCGGGCATATTGGTGACGGCATAATGCACCACGCCGCCTTCGCGGTAGATCGGCTCGGCGTGGGTGGTCGGGCGAGCGGTTTCCGCCATGCCGCCCTGGTCGATTGAAATATCCACAAGGGCAGAACCTTCGCGCATGGCCGTCACCAGTTCGCGCGAAAGCAGGCGTGGCGCGCGGGCGCCGGGAATGAGCACCGCGCCGATGACGAGATCGGCGGAGAGCACTTCTTCTTCGATATTGGCGCGGTTCGACATCACGGTCGTGACGTGGCGACCGAGGATATCGGAAACATAGCGCAAACGGGTTGGATTGACGTCGAGGATGGTCACTTCGGCGCCGATCCCGACCGCCACTTGACAGGCGCTGGTGCCCGAGATTCCGGCGCCCAGAATGACGATCTTGCCCGGTCGGACACCGGCGACACCCGAGAGGAGGACGCCGCGGCCGCCGTTCTGGTGCTGCAGACACCAGGCGCCGACCTGCACGGAAAGTCGTCCGGCGACTTCACTCATCGGGGCCAGCAAGGGCAACGAACCGTCGGCAAGTTGCAGCGTTTCGTAGGCGAGCGCGGTCGTGCCGGAATCAAGCAGCGCGCGCGTGAGGTCGGCGTTGGCGGCCAGGTGCAGATAGGTGAAAAGCGTCAGATCGGGGCGCAGGCGGCCGAGTTCCGGGCCGACCGGTTCTTTCACTTTGAGCACGAGTGCCGCTTCGCCCCAGACCCGGTCCACCTCGTCGATGATCTGGGCACCGGCCTGGCGGTAGAGTTCGTCGGGAAGCGTCGAGCCGACGCCGGCACCGCGCTCGACCAGCACCCGGTGGCCGGCGGCAACGAAGGCTGCCGCGCCAGCGGGTGTCAGGGCGACGCGGCTCTCGTCCGATTTGATTTCGCGAGGAACACCAATCTTCATCCGCCGACGTTAACATGGATGCGCTCCAGAGGGCGACGCCGCAACGGCCATAGCCGGGTGCGAGCGCGGCAGCCGCGCTGCTCTCCCTCCAAGAGCGCGACGCCTGAAACGGCTTCTGGGGAAGGAGAGCGGCTGAGGCCTTGCGCCGCATGGACCCTTCGCCAGAGGAAGCGTGGTGCCCACATTTTACCCTCGCTCTGGCTGTCCCTAGGGGCACGCGGCGATCCCGCGCGGCGCGTGCTGGCCGGCCGCTCACGCTTTACACTCGCGCTGGCTGTCCCTATGGAGACCCCGCCATGGACGAGGTGGGTGGGTTGCTCGACGGCAAGGCTGTTGCCGCGAAGGTGCGGGACGAAGTTGCTGCAGATGTCGGTCGGCTGCGGGCCAGCGGGCTGGTCCCCGGGCTCGCCACGGTGCTGATCGGCCACGATCCCGCCTCGGCAGTCTATGTGCGCAACAAGCGCCGGGCCTGTGAGGCCGTGGGGATTGCGTCTTTCAGCTTTGAGCTGGCCGCCGATGTCGACCAGGCGGCACTCGTTGCCTTGATCGATTCGCTCAATGCCCGGGACGACATCCATGGAATTCTTGTACAGCTACCCTTGCCCCGACATCTCGATACCAATAAGTTAATTGAAGGGCTCTCACCAACCAAGGATGTCGATGGCCTGCACCCCTTGAGCCAGGGCCTGCTGGTTGCGGGCCGCCCCGGGCTCAGGCCCTGTACGCCGCTCGGCGTGATGCGGCTGCTGGAGGAGACGGGTCGCGATCTGGCGGGGCTGCGGGCCGTGGTTGTCGGTCGGAGCCTGCTGGTCGGCAAGCCGGTTGGGCTGCTTTTGCTTGAGCGCAACGCCACCGTCACTCTCTGCCATTCAAAGACGCACGATCTCGCCGATGAAGTTGGGCGTGCCGATATCGTCGTGGCTGCCATCGGTCGGGCCCGCGCCATCCCCGGCGACTGGATCCGTTGCGGTGCGATCGTGATCGACGTCGGGATCAATCGCATAGACGACGGCCTGGTGGGCGACGTCGATTTCGAGAGCGCGCGCACCCGTGCCTCCTGGATCACGCCGGTGCCGGGAGGTGTCGGTCCGATGACCATTGCCATGTTGCTCGCCAATACGGTGCGTGCGGCTGCGGCGATCCAGGCCCGGGCATGAAGCGCACGCCTCTTTATGCCGCTTTTCAGGCAGCCGGTGCGCGCTTTGTCGATTTTGCCGGTTGGGAAATGCCGGTGCAGATCCGCGGCATCCGGCACGAGCACGAGGCCGTGCGCCGCGGCGTGGGGCTTTTTGACGTCAGCCATATGGGCGAGATCGAAGTGCGTGGCCCGGGCGCAGCCGAACTCTGCCAGCAGGTGACGACCAACGATGTTTCGAAGCTCGTCGTGGGCCGGGCGATCTACTCGCCCTGGTGCGACGAGCAGGGCGGCACGATCGACGACACGATACTCTATCGGCCGGATGAGAAACGCTGGCTCTTTTGTGTCAATGCAGGTAATATCGCTGTCTGTTTAGAGTGGTTGACGACGCAGGCGCGTGGCCGGGCGGATATCGAAGTTCTCGACTTCAGCCCCGAGACCGCGCTGGTGGCCGTCCAGGGACCGCGTGCGTCGGCTCTTGTCGGCACGCTGGGCGCGACGAGCGCACTTTTGGCGTTGCGCCGCTTCAGCTGCGTCGAGACCCTGCTTGCCGGGGTTCCCGCTCTGGTGGCCCGGACGGGCTACACCGGCGAAGACGGCTTCGAGATCTTTGTAAACGCAGCAAGGGTCGAAGCTTTGTGGACGGCGCTGCTCGAGGTCGGAGCCAGCCACGCGGTCGAATTGATCGGATTGGGGGCGCGCGACACGTTACGTCTCGAGGCCGCGCTGCCGCTTTACGGACATGAACTCTCGCGGGAAATTTCGCCTCTTGAGGCCGGGCTCGATTTTGCGGTGAAACTCGACGGACCGGCCTTCCTGGGGCGCGAAGCTCTGCGACGCCAGCGCACGGCCGGGCTGCAGCGGCGGCTGATCGGTTTGGTCGCCGAAGGTGCCGGTATCCCGCGCGAAGGCTATGAGGTCATCGCAAAGGGGCGGGTGGTGGGTCGCGTGACGAGCGGCACACAGACGCCTTGGCTCGATCGCCCGATCGCGCTGGCGCTGGTTGAATCCGCCGAGGTCGAGGCCGCGCTCGCGGTTCGGATCCGTGGCCGGGACGTGCCAATGCGTCGGGTTGCGACACCTTTCTATCGTCAAGGGATGCCTCCGGGTCTCGACGACGCACGTTCTGCAAAACAGGGAAGCTGACAATGGAATTGCCCGAAGATCTCAAATACACGCGCGAGCACGAATGGATCGCCATTGCCGGTGGTGTTGCCACCATCGGCATCACCGACCACGCCCAGGAAAGCCTCGGTGAGGTGGTGTTCGTCGAACTCCCCGGGGTCGCGGATACCGTCGAGCGCGGCGGGCCTTTCGGGGTTGTGGAATCGACCAAAGCGGCTTCCGACGTCTACTCCCCGCTGAACGGCACGGTGCTGGAAGTCAACGACGATCTGCCCCAAAGTCCGCAGCTGATCAATGAAGATCCCTACGGCGACGGCTGGATGGTAAAGATTAAGATCGCCGCGGGCGAAGATCTCGGAAGCTTCATGACGGCTGCGGAGTATGCGGCTTTCCTCGAGGACGAAGCCGGGTCTTGAGCGAGCGTCCTCAGAGCAGGCCGATGCGCAGCCGACTCTCCACCTGACGGATCTGCGGCCCGCGCGGACCGGGGACCACGTCGGCGGCGATCTGGGCCTGGAAGATGAACTCGAACTCGCCTTGCGGGTTGGCGGCTTCGCGCGGCGGGTTGTGGTCGAAGGCGCCTTCGCGCAAAGCGTCCATCAGGGTCTGGTCCATGGCGGCGCTGCCCGAGCGATCCGTCACCTCGAGCGATTTGAGGCGACCTGCGTCGTCAAGTATGGCCCGCACCGTGACCAACTCGCGGGCCGAGAGCACCTCGGGCGCGCCCAGGTCGCGCCGCTGGTGGATCAAGAGATTCTCGAACACCCGCGTGCCGATACGCCGCACGAAGGGGGCGAAGCGATCGGCCTTGGTATTGAGCATGGTGATGCTGCCCGCGGCCACGTCGGGTAGATCATCAAAATTACCACGCAGACCAGCGAGCAGGCCGGCTCGCGCGGGTGGCGGCGCGCCGAGCAGATCGCGGCGCGGGTCGACGGCCTTTGCTTGCCGTGCTGCCGTTTCCG